>CAZDEM010000100.1:0-7192 GCA_964504315.1 uncultured Sulfurimonas sp. | reverse complement strand
GCAAAAGACAGTGGTAATGTTCCTGCCTGTAATTAAACAGAGTCTA
Organism: uncultured Sulfurimonas sp.; assembly: GCA_964504315.1. GTDB lineage: Bacteria > Campylobacterota > Campylobacteria > Campylobacterales > Sulfurimonadaceae > Sulfurimonas. Next base: position 7,146 of record CAZDEM010000100.1, on the reverse strand, counting down.
AAATGAAGTATATTTGCTTCGTTTTATTTCTCATTCTTTGTAAAAACTCTCTTTTTAGATAAAATATCAAACTTTTTAATACTATTTATAAACTAAGGAAAAATTATGGAAAAAATGTGGTCAGGCCGTTTTTCGGCATCTGCTTCAAATCTATTAGATCAATTTAATGCATCAATTATGTATGACAGAAAGCTGTATCGTGAAGATATTGAAGGTTCTTTGGCACATGCACAAATGCTTGCAAAGCAGGGAATTTTAACGCAGGATGAGTTGAAACAGATTCAAGATGGTCTGGCTCAGGTGAAAAAAGAGATAGAATCTGACGAGTTTGAATGGAATATTTCTGATGAAGATTTGCACATGGGCATTGAAAAACGTTTAACGCAAATTATAGGTGACACCGGTAAAAAACTTCATACTGCAAGAAGTAGAAATGATCAGGTTGCTGTTGATTTTCGTCGCTATGTACTGCGTAAAAATCTTGAAATTGCAGCACTTCTTAAACTTTTAATGCAAGAAATTGTTGTTGTTGCAGATAAACATACAGATACTCTTTTACCGGGTATGACACATCTGCAACATGCTCAGCCTATTAATTTCGGGTTTCATTTAGGAGCATATCTTTCTATGTTCAAACGTGACATTGAGAGATTTGAAAATTCACATAAAAGAAACAATGTCTCACCTCTTGGCTGTGCAGCACTAGCAGGAACTCCTCATAATATTGACAGAGAATACAGTGCTGAGCTTTTGGGTTTTGAAAGTGTGAGTGTTAATTGTTTAGATACGGTAAGTGATAGAGATTTTGCATTGGAAATTCTTTTTAACATATCAACAATGATGATGCATATTTCCCGTTTAAGTGAAGAACTGGTACTTTGGTCATCATACGAATTTGGATTTGTAGAGCTGAGTGATGAGTATTCGACTGGAAGCTCAATTATGCCGCAAAAGAAAAATCCTGATGTTCCTGAACTGCTTCGTGGGAAAACTGGGCGTGTTTACGGTGCACTTATTGGTCTTTTAACAGTTATGAAAGGTTTGCCTCTTGCATATAACAAAGATACTCAAGAAGACAAAGAGGGTGTATTTGATTCCGTAGAGACGGCTGAAATTTCTTTGGAGATTTTAAAAGAGGCTATAAAAACGATGCAGGTTAAACCACAAAATATGAATTCGGCTTGTAAAGTCGGCCATCTCTCCGCAACGGACCTGGCTGATTATTTGGTTGAAAAATGTAATATTCCATTTCGTGAAGCACATTTTATTACAGGAAAAGCAGTGGCAAAAAGTGAAGAGTTAGGCATTGATTTGAGTGAAATCGAGTTAAAATATTTGAAAGAAATTGATGAGAGAATTTCAGAAGATGTGCTTGATTTCCTCGTATTGGAAAATTCAATGAATGCAAGAAAATCCCAAGGCGGTACGGCAACGCAAAGAACAAAAGAGCAGTTAAATTATTTTAAAAAATATTTACAGGAGAGATAAGCAATGAAAGTAAGTGTATCCCATCAAGAAGGTATGAAGTTTGAGGCTAAAACTGCAAAAAGCAGTTTTATAATTGATTGTCCTGTTATTTCGCCGGTTGAGTATTTTTTATCTGGTGTTATTACATGTAGTGCAACTGACTTGATTTTAATACCGAAAAATCAAGGAAAAACTGTGACAGATTTGGTTGTAGACGGTGATGCCGAGCGTGCCGAAGATCATCCTAAAAAATTAACTAAATTACATTTAACATACAGTTTTAATTCTGATGCTGATGATGTCACAGCTGCTAGATGGGTTATGGCGTCAGTTGAGACATATTGCTCAACTATTAATACCATAAGAGATACAACAGAGATTTCTTACTCTATCACACATAACGGCAAGTTGATTCGTGAAAATGAAAAGATGATTAGCGGTGGTGGAAGTAAAATAGATATGGGTGAAATAGAATCCTGCCCTAGCTAGAGAAAAGTCTCTAGCTATAAAAAGTCTTTCGGGTCTGCATCACTGAAGTGCCCCCATTTGAGTTTTGCTCCGCCTAAGATATGACAATGCAAATGTTTCACTTCTTGTCCTCCGTCTTCTCCTACATTACAAATAACTCTGTATCCGCTTGCATCAATTTTAATTTCCTTTACTAATTCCTGAATAAACTCTGTCATTCCTGTCATAGTTTCACCCGTGACTTCATTAAAGCTGTCTACATGTAACTTTGGAATAGTTAAAATATGTACAGGAGCCTTTGGATTGATATCGTGAAAAGCTAAAAAATTCTCATTTTCCAAAACAATATTTGCAGGTATTTCTTTATTTACAATTTTACAAAACAGACACATACTTTGTTCCTTAATTTTTGACTATTGTAGCATATAAATATTCAAATGAAGCTATTTATAACAAATTTTTGAGTATAATCGGTGCTAAATTAATAATTATGGAGACTCTATTGAAAGAGTGGTATGATAAAATAAACGATGCTAAAGATGTTGAAAGTTTAGAAGAAATTCGCATTGCAGTATTTGGTAAAAAAGGTGTTCTAGCTGCCGAATTTGCTAAGATGAAAGATGCTCCCAATGAGCAGAAATCTCAAATAGCAAAAGATTTAAATAAGCATAAAAGTACGCTTATGAATGAATTTAGTGCAAAAAAGATTGCACTTCAGACGCAAGAATTACAGCGTGCTATGAAAGAAGAGGCTATAGATGTTTCTATGTTTAGTACAAAATCTTCAGCAGGTGCCCTGCATCCTGTTATGGAGACAATGGATAGAATTGTAGAATATTTTTCATCTATGAATTTTGCTGTAAAGACCGGTCAGATTGTAGAAGATGATTTTCATAACTTTGAAGCACTGAATCTGCCTAAATACCATCCTGCCCGTGATATGCAGGACACTTTTTATTTTAAAGATGAGATGCTTTTACGTACACACACGTCACCTGTGCAAATCAGAACTATGCTCGAATCAAAACCTCCTATTCGTATGATAGCACCGGGTGCAGTATTTCGTCGTGATTATGATTTAACGCATACACCGATGTTTCATCAAATTGAAGGCCTGCTTGTTGACGAAGAGGGAAAAGTCTCTTTTGCCAATCTGAAATTTATTTTGGAAGACTTCTTAAAGTATATGTTCGGTGATGTAGATGTACGTTTTCGTCCGTCATTTTTCCCGTTTACAGAGCCTTCAGCAGAAGTAGATATCTCTTGTGTATTTTGTAAAGGCGAAGGGTGCCGTGTATGTTCTCATACGGGCTGGCTTGAAGTGCTCGGCTGCGGTATTGTCGATTCAAATGTTTTTGAAGCGGTCAATTATAAAAATGTCAGCGGGTATGCTTTTGGTTTAGGTGTCGAGCGTTTTGCGATGCTGATTCATCAAATAGGTGACCTTCGCTCACTTTTCGAGGGAGATATTAAGTTACTGGAGCAGTTTCAATGATAGTTACTAAGAGTTGGTTAAATGAGTGGATTGATCTTGATGGAATTTCAACACAGGAATTAGCTAAGACTTTTAACTCAATCGGTTTGGAAGTTGACAGAATTCATGAGTACCGTGTTCCCGCTAAAATAGTTTTTGGAAAAGTTTTAGAGTGTGAAAAACATCCCGATGCAGATAAACTAAATATTTGTAAAGTAGATATCGGTTCATGTGTGCGCCAAATTGTATGCGGTGCTTCAAATGTAAGAGCAGGTCTGTATGTTGTTGTGGCAACTGTAGGCGCAGTAATGCCCTCAGGTCTTGCTATAAAGCCGGTCAAACTACGTGGTGTTGATTCAGAGGGTATGATATGTTCAGCGTCTGAAATTGGTCTGCCTGATTTAGGTAAAGGCATTATGGAGCTCGATGAGAGCATTGGGAAATTTGTGCTTGGTCAAGAAGTAAACGAGAATCCTCTTTTCAATGATGATTTAATTGAAATAGAACTCACGGCAAACCGTGGAGACTGTTTGAGTATTCGTGGTGTTGCACGAGATTTAAGTGCTGCATTTGACAGACCTATTAAAGAGTATGAAAAAACAGATAATGATGAAAAAAGAGGTATCGGACGTATTTTATCTTTGTCGCATGAAAAAGATTTAGATGTAAATTTACGCTATAAAGCTATAGATTTAAAAGAACTGACTCTGCCTTTTATTGTGAAATTACGCCTTGGTCAGATTGAAGACACAAGAAAATGTGATGTTGAAGCAATAACCCTATATGTAACACATTCTACAGGCGTTATTTTAAGAGCATATAAGCATGAATTCTTTACAAAAGATGATGAAGCAATGGCAAAAGTTATTCTTGGTGAAGATGAGAATGGTTATGCCTGCATTAAAGCACAAGACGGAAAAATTGCTTCTATAGTCGGAATTATTCAAAAAGATGAGTCTAAAGTGACAAAAAATGAAGGTGTTGTTTTTTTAGAAGCAAGTTATATTCCACCCGATATCATCTCCAAAAAAATGTCCCAAAGTAAAATAGAATCTGGTCCGATGTTTTATAAAACATCAAGAGGCAGTGAACCGGAATTGACAGGCGGACTTTCTTACTGTATTGACTTAATAGAAGCAAATTCTGTATCATCAACTTTTAGCGGAAGTATAGAGCTTTCTAACTCTTTTAAAGAAAAAATAGTAATTGTGACAAAGCAAGAAATTGATGCAATTATTGGTGCCGATATTGATAAAGTTGTCATTACGAAAATTCTTAAAAATCTTGGTTTTGATGTTTCAAAATCATCTGTTGACAAATTTGTAGTGTCTGTACCGCAGTTTCGTCATGATATCGTCAATAAGCAGGATATCGTAGAAGAAATTGTACGTATGGTAGGGATTGATAATATTCCTTCAAAACCTTTTACATTGAAAGAAGATAACAGACTTGAAGACAATTATTTTGAGTATAAAAAGCGTTCAATCTTTAGACACAGATGCTCGCAAAGCGGCTTTTTTGAATCTGTTCATTTTGTTTTTGATGAGAAAAAAGTTTTAGAGTCTTATGGTTTTGAAACGACAAGAAAAGAGCTGGAACTTTTAAATCCGATTGTGCAGACTTTGGATACACTCAGACCGACACTTTTGACAGGTCTGCTCAAAGCGGCATCGGCAAATGTAAAAAACGGCTATTCATCGGTAAAACTTTTTGAGATAGGGTCTGTTTTTACACCTTTAAGAGAAGAATCGTATAAAATGTCATTTATTTTTAGTGGTGATAAAGAGAATGAAAGTCTTGCAAACAGTGGAAAACCGCAAAAAGTAGATTTTGCTTTCTTTACACAAAAAATAGCTGATATTATAGGAGATGTAGAACTAGGCGAGTATGAAACAAAGCATAAACTTTCACATACATATCAGTCAGCTCAGGTGTTCTTAAAGGGTGAGGCTGTAGGTGAACTTTTCAGAGTCCATCCTGAGGTTGAAAAAGCTTATGATTTAGATACAACCTTTATGTGTGAACTTGATTTTGCAAAAATACCTTATGGACTGAAAACTGCGCAACAAAAATCTAAATATCAAGCATCTTTTAGAGATTTAAGCATTATCATGCCAAAAGATATGAGTTATGATAAAGTTAAAGATGTTATTAATGCACATGCGCTCAAAGAAGTTGTGCGTTTTTATCCGGTTGATAGATACAGCGATGAATCATTGGGTGAAAATATGAGTCTTTCTTTGCGTTTTGTGCTGCAGTCTGATGAAAAAACATTGGAAGAAGAAGACATTACATCTGCAATGGATTCTATATTAAATGCATTAAATAGTGAATTGGGAATTGGTCTGCGATGAGTAAAGTAGTTGTCTTGCCTGCACAGAATTTTTCTTTGAATATCTCAGAAATTGCACCTGATAAATCGATTTCACACCGCAGCGTTATGTTTGCAATGCTGAGTAATGGAGTAAGTGAGATAGAAAATTTTTTACGGGCTGAAGATACGATCAACTCTTTGGAAATAGTGAAAAATCTTGGCGCAAAAGTTGAAGACGACGGTAAAATAATTAAAATATCTTCAAGCGGTATACAAGAGCCGTTTGAAATACTTGACTGCGGAAATTCGGGAACAGGTATGCGCCTTTTTTGCGGACTGCTGAGTTCTGCTGAAGGTCATTTTATTTTAACCGGAGATAAATACCTTCGCCGCCGCCCAATGAAGCGTGTAACAGCACCGCTTATAAGTATCGGTGCGAAGCTTGACGGAAGGAAAAATGGTGATTTAGCACCGCTTAGTATTCGCGGTGCTTCACTCAAAGCTTTTGAGTATGAGAGTAAAATTGCCTCTGCACAGGTTAAAAGTGCGATGATTCTAGCAGCTCTGAGAGCAGACGGTGTTTGTACATATAGTGAGCCGGAACTCTCTCGTGACCATACGGAGAGAATGCTCAAAGGTATGGGAGCAGATATAAAAATAGAGGGATGCAAAACAACGATTAGACCGTTAAAAAACTTGCTTTCTCCTTTAAAAATCAGGGTACCGGCTGACCCCTCATCCGCATTTTTCTTTGCGGTAGCGGCTGCAATCGTGCCTGATTCTTATATCGTTTTAGAGGGTGTTACTCTGAATCCTACACGAATTGAAGCATTTAAAGCACTTGAGCGTATGGGTGCAGACATCTCTTATGAACTGACAGATGATAAATATGAACCTGTGGGGAATATACATGTAAAGTATGCGCCGCTGCACGGCATTGTTATTGAAAACAATATTTCATGGCTCATCGATGAACTGCCGGCGCTCTCTATTGCCATGGCATGTGCCAAGGGCGAGAGTCTTGTTAAAAATGCAGAGGAGTTACGGGTTAAAGAGTCTGACAGAATTTCTACTGTTGTAAAGGGACTTAGAGCCTGCAGTATAGAAGTTGATGAATATGAAGACGGTTATAAAATTATCGGATCTAAGTTGAAAAAAGCTCAGGTTGACAGTGACGGTGATCATAGAATTGCTATGAGTTTTATTATTGCCGGATTAAAATGCTCAATGGAAGTGCGTGATTTGGAATGTATTAATACATCTTTTCCAAACTTTTTTGAACTTATACAAAAAATTACGACAGTGGAATTTCAATGAAGATAGAACTTGCTGAAAATTACGGATTTTGTTTTGGTGTCAAGCGTGCGATTAAAATTGCAGAAGAAAATACAAATGCGGCTACTTACGGCCCTCTGATTCATAA
>CAZDEM010000099.1:0-7232 GCA_964504315.1 uncultured Sulfurimonas sp. | reverse complement strand
ATTATGAACGGTACATGTAACTATATGATGACAAAAATGACGAATGAGGGCGTAGCATATGATGCTATATTAAAAGAGTCTCAAGAACTCGGTTATGCAGAAGCTGATCCGACTTTTGATGTGGGCGGATATGATGCTGCACACAAACTGCTTATTTTAGCTTCCATTGCTTACGGTATTGATGCAAAACCTGAAGATATTCTCATAGAAGGTATCGAGAATGTGACACAAGATGACATTGCATTTGCAAAAGAGTTCGGTTATGCCATCAAGCTTTTAGGTATTGCGAAAAAAGACAACAATGAAGTTGAACTTCGTGTGCATGCCTGCTTAATAGATGAAAACGAGATGATTGCCAAAATAGACGGCGTTATGAACGGTATCTCTGTTGTAGGTGATAAAGTCGGTGAAACACTTTATTACGGTCCGGGTGCGGGTGGAGATGCAACAGCATCCGCAGTTGTGGCAAATATTATCGATATTGCAAGAAGTGGAAAATCTACTCCGATGCTTGGGTTTAACAAACCGATGGAAGGGAGTCAATTAACACTCAAACCGACTGAAAAAATTGAGTCTAAATACTACTTGAGAGTCAATGTTTCAGATAAAGCAGGCGTTTTGGCACGATTGACAAAAATATTTGAAACGCATAATATTTCTATAGAAACAATGCTGCAAAGACCAAGTGACAATGCAAGTGCAAATCTTCTTATTTCAACACATACCGCTGTGGAAAAAGATATTCAAAACATGATAAGTGAACTTGAAGCACTTGATTTTGTGAATGCAAAACCCTCTATGATCAGGATTGTATAACTTTTAAGATGAAAATCTTAATTACAGGTGCAAGTTCCGGTATTGGTGCTGAGTTTGCGCGTCAATACGCTGCCGAAGATACAGAGCTTATTTTATTGGCACGCAGAGAGCAAAAACTGCAAGCTCTGAAAAAAGAACTGGCTCCAAAATGTAAAAGTATTACGCTTCTTGTTGTTGATGTGACTGATTTTGTTCAATTACAGAAAAACATTAAGAGAGTCGGAGCGGTTGATCTGCTTATATTAAATGCCGGCATATCGCTCGGACATACGCAAAATATCCCAACAATAGATGCTTTTGAAACTCTTTACAAGGTGAATGTTTTTGCAAACCATGCAATTTTAGAAGTATTGTTACCAAAACTGCAAGCACAAAAACGCGGTCATATTGTATTTATCTCCTCTCTTTCTTCACTCTTTACTATGCCGAGTGCCAAAGTCTATGCCTCATCAAAACGCGCACTTAATGCTTATGCCCAAGGCATCCGCTATAAGTATGCCAAAGACGGCTTACATGTAAGTATACTCTTACCCGGTTTTATAAAGAGTGAGTTGACCGATAAAAATGATTTTAGTATGCCTTTTTTGTTAGAAACAAAGGAAGGTGTGGCACGAATGAAAAAGGCAATAGACAAAGGCAAACAATTCTATGCTTTTCCTCTTAGATTTTATTTAATCATTCGGTTTATGAATTTACTTCCATCAGCTTTAAGTCAAAGAATTGTAAACTACTTCCATTAGAACTGCAGATTTTTTAAAAAGCATATCTTAGAAGGCAAATCCTCGCTTCGCTCTGAGCTTCACGATATACTTTTTAAAAAATCTTACTGAAAATATGGTAGTAGTTAAGGGAAGAAAATGGAAAATATAGAGACAATAGACAGTGTATGTACGTACTGTGGTGTAGGGTGTGATATAGCGGCACATGTAGATGTCAAAGAGAATAAAATCAAAAAGATTTTTGCACATCCTGACGGAGTGGTTTCCCAAGGGAAGCTCTGTATTAAGGGGAAGTACGGGTTTGACTTTGTAGATGCCCCGGACAGACTGCGTATTCCTCGTATCCGTAAAAGTTTTTTAGAAAAAAATCCTGCTATTAAAGAGGTAGTAGCTGACGCATTGATTGATTTGGATGCAACGTGGTATGAGTGTGACTTGGATGCGGCTACCACGGCATGTGCATTGAAGCTTAAAGATATCCAGTCTGAATTTGGACGCAAGTCTGTTGCTTCTATCGGCGGGGCGAGAACTTCATGTGAAAGCTCGTATCTGTTTCAAAAATTCACCCGTCATACACTGAACTCTCCTCACGTTGACAACTGTGCAAGAGTATGTCACTCTCCATCGCTTAAAGGAATGCGTGTAACCATAGGAGAGGGCGCTGCCACCAATCCATATAATGATATTTATAATGTTGAATTTATGATAGTTATCGGTTCAAATACTACAGAAGCGCACCCTATTATTGCCAATAGAATTCTTGATGTGGCACGTGAAAATGATAATCTGGCGGTGTTTGACGTACGCGAGATTAAACTGCACAGATTTGCAAAATACAAAGCAATTATGCCGCATGAAGCGAATCTTCTTATTTTAAATATGCTGGCCTATGTCATTATAGATGAAGAGTTGTATGATGAGAGCTTCATAGAGGACAGAACAGAAGGCTTTGGAATATTTAAAGATAAGATTTTAAATGATCCTTATGCAAATCCTGATTATTTTGAGGAACTTGAAGGCTATGAGTATCTTTCTAAAATGGTACGAAAAGTGGCCCGTGAATATGCACTGAAAAAGTCTATGATATTTTGGGGATTGGGCATAACAGAGCATTTAGACGGAAGTTATGCGGTTATGGCTATAACACACTTGGCGCTTATGACTGGAAATATCGGCAAGCAAGGTGCAGGACTGATGCCACTTCGCGGACAAAATAATGTTCAGGGAACCTGTGACATGGGAATGCTTCCATATTATGACCCGGATTATCAGGAACCCAAAGAAGTTGGTCTTATGACGCCGCAGCTTGTGGATGAAATGCTAGAGGACAGAGTAAAAGCGGTGCTTAATATCGGGGAAGATTTAACGCATATTCATCCAAACCTTAATAAAGTTGACAAAGCATTTGAGCATCTTGACCTGCTTTTTGTGCAGGAACTCTTTATGACGGACGTTGCAAACCGTGCGGATATTGTTGTCGGTGTGAAATCTGCATATGAAAAGACGGGCGTGTATGTTAATGCCATGAGAAGACTGCATCTTTCACAGCCGCTTGTGAAATCTGACCTGCCTGACGACTGGGAAGTGCTGCAGATACTTGACAACAAAATGGGTGGAGATGCAAACTATGCAAGCTCAAAAGATGTCTGGGATGAGGTAAGAGAAGTGGCCTACAGACGCTTTAGCGGAGCAGACTATCACAGACTCGAAAAACACCGAAAACGCGGGCTGCAGTGGCCTGTGCATACAGAAGATACACCGATTCTGCACCAGTTGGACTTTAGAACAGATGACGGCTTGGGCAGGTTTGTGTACCATCAGTACAAGCTTCGCGGTATGGTAGAGGAGATACAAAATAAATCTCTTAAAGGCTACCATCTAACAACGGGAAGAACATTGGCACATTACAATAATGCTGCACAGACAAAACGAAGTCAAAAGCTTAATGACAGATACGATGAAGATATTTTACTGGTATATGAGGGTGATGCAGATGAGTTTGTCAGTGAAAAAGTAATACTCAAAAGCGAATGGGGGCAAACTAATCCCCTCAGAGTAAAAATTACGGACAAGGTACAGCCAAAAACACTTTTTGCAACCTTTCATCATGCAGAGTCTAAAATAAACAATCTTTTTGGTGACAAGAGTGATGAGCTAATTCTAACTGCCGCATTCAAATCGGTACAGGTCGAAGTCATCAACTGCTAAGCGAACACTAGACCAGGTTAAAACCTGGGTTCCGAATAAATGTAAGCATGTCAAGATATCCCGGAACCCAGACTTCAGTCTGGGCTGAGTTGCTTTGAAAATTGCCAACAAAGGACATAAACCCATGAGCAGAGCAAAAGGAAACATAGCAGAAGATAAAGCTGCTTCTTTCCTTGAAAATAATGGCTATTCAGTTATTGAAAGAAATTTCTATTCCCGCTTTGGCGAAATTGATATTATTGCCACAAAAGATGATGTTCTGCATTTTGTAGAAGTAAAAAGCGGTGAAGATTACGAACTTGCCGTTCAAAATATTACTCCAAGAAAATTATCACGCATTGTGAAGACTCTACAGGTCTATATGAAAAAAAATGCTTTACATGTAGATTTTATGATAGATGCCGTGATTGTAACCGCAACAGATACTGAAATATTACAAAACATTACAATATAATTTAATATATTAAGATGTATAATGGGGAAAGAGATATATTACCAGGAGTCTTTGTGGAAAATAATTTTTTAAATGACACAATGGATAGAGACTATTTACTTAAAACATTTGATAAAGACGTAGTTTTTTCTGCAACTGATTTAAATGGAAAAATAGTATATGTAAGTGAAGCATTTTGTAAAATAAGTAAATATTCAAAAGAAGAGCTTTTAGGAAAAAACCATAATATTGTAAGACACAAAGATATGCCAGATAAGCTGTTTGAAGATTTATGGCAGACCATAGAGTCCGGAAAACCTTGGTATGGTGAGATAAAAAACAGAACGAAAGATGGAGGGTATTATTGGGTTTGGGCACATATAGAACCTTATCACAATGCTAACGGCAAGGCTATCGGATACCATGCACTACGAGAAAATATTACAGATAAAAAAGCTTTGCAAGAATTACAAAAGAATATGGAACATATGAATGAGTATCTCAAAGAAGAGGTGCATAGAAGAATCAAAGATATAGTAACTTTAAATAAAGAGATACGTGAAACGCAAAAAGAAATTATATTTACTATGGGAACAATCGGAGAGAGTCGTTCAAAAGAGACAGGAAATCATGTAAGGCGGGTGGCTGAGTATTCACAGTTGCTGGCTGAGTATAGCGGTATGGACAAATTTCATGCTCAGATGTTAAAAGAAGCAAGTCCAATGCATGATATAGGAAAAGTAGGTATATCGGATGCCATACTCAATAAACCGGGAAGGCATACAGTCAAAGAGAGTGAAATTATGAAAACACATACAACTCTGGGGTATGAAATGCTGAGGCACAGCGATAAAGAACTTTTACAAATTGCAGCAACGATAGCATATGAACATCATGAAAAATATGACGGTTCAGGGTACCCTAGAGGTTTACAGAGTGAAGATATAAGTCTGTATGCAAGAATTACCGCTGTAGCAGATGTTTTTGATGCACTTGGAAGTGAAAGAGTCTATAAAAAAGCGTGGAGGGATGAAGATATTGTTGCAATGTTTCAAGAAGAAAAAGCAAAACATTTTGATCCTCTGCTTGTAGATATATTTTTAAATAATATTGATGAATTTAAAAGTATTAGAGACAAATATCATGATGTTGCTTACTCTTAGTTGTCTGCGTTTAAATCAGCTTCATCAAGAAGGGTAAAAAAGCCTGCCGGTTCAAGCACTCCGAAACTCTCAAATAAAATTTCTCCGTTTTTATTTAAAAAATAATGCCTCGGTACTCCGAATTTTTGGAATTTTTTTGGAATGAAGTGCTGGTCACGGGAGAGATATATAAGTACATAATCTTGATGAAGTCTGTCCATCACCTTTTTTTTCGAGAGTGTTTTTTCTTTAAATCTTTTACAAAAATGGCACTCATCTGCACCTATGAAGAGGTAAATATTTTTATTCTCTTTTTGTGCAATTTTTAAAGCTCTAGCATAATCATGCGACCATTTGTCTGTTTCAAACCCAAAAAGGCAAGATGCTAAAAGTAGGGTTAATATAAATGTTTTCATAGTCTAATTGTATTAGGATTATATTTAAAATGATATAATTTTCCTAACATAAAATAGTATTCTAGGAAAAAGTAATGAGAGAAGCAAAAATATTTTTCGGCTCAAGTGAAGCGAGTAAAGAGCATGTGAGCCAAAGGAAATCACCTTATAATGGGGAAGTGGTCTCAACTGCACCGATATGTGATGAAGAAGATGCAAAAAAAGCACTGGCTATTGCGCAGAATGCGGCTGTATTTGCCAAAAAAAGCACTTTGGCACAGAGATGTGCATGGCTGCTCGATGTTGCCCAAAAGCTTAAAGAGCATAAAGAAGATTTGGCAAAGACCATTACTGATGAGGTGGGTAAACCTATAGCATTTTCACGTATAGAAGTTGAGCGCTGCATTGAGACTGTGACGCTTTCGGCGGAAACGATGCGAACCATGAACGGTGAGACGATTAACACTGATGCCATGAACAGCGGGAAAAAAACACTCAGCTTTTTTCGCCGTGAGCCTGCAGGTGTCGTGGTTGCCATTACCCCTTTTAACTTTCCTTTAAATCTTGTGGCGCATAAACTCGCTCCCGCACTTGTTGCAGGAAATGCGGTTGTTTTAAAGCCCACACCTGAAGCACCTTTGACAGCTTATAAATTTGCAAAACTTTTTATAGAGAGTGAATATGCCGTGCCGGATGCTTTGAGTGTTGTTTATGGTGATGCAGAGGTCGGAAGTGCCTTAATAACCAGCGATATTCCCCGCGTTGTGAGTTTTACAGGAAGTGTTCCTGTCGGAAATATCATTACAAAAAATGCAGGTATAAAAAAAGTTTCGCTTGAGCTTGGCGGCAATGCGGCAACTTTCATAGAAAAGTCAGCTGATTTAGCCTATGCGGCAACAAAATGTGCCTTGGGCGCCTTTGTTAATTCCGGTCAGGTTTGTATATCACTGCAGCGTATTTATGTGCAAGAAGAGATATATGATGAGTTTGCCCAGCTTATGGCAGCGGCTACGAAAAAGCTAAAAGTCGGCACTCCTTATGAGAGTGATACTTTTATGGGTCCTCTCATAGATGAAGAAGCCTGTGAGCGTGCTATGGGGTGGGTCGATTCTGCCATCAAAGAGGGTGCAATTCCTTTGCTTGTTCCGCGTCTTGAGGGAAAAACTTTTTATCCTTGTGTGATGGCAAATGTAAGAGATGATATGGCAATCGTTTGCGAAGAGGTATTTGCACCGATTGTTTCTCTTGTCAAGGTAAGTGATTTTGATGATGCTGTGCAGAGGATGAACGACTCGCCTTACGGTTTACAGTTTTCAGTCTTTACAAATGATTTAAGCGTTACAAACCGCGCAATAGATGAACTTGATGCCGGAGGAATTGTTATAAACGATATGCCGACGCTTCGTTTTGACATACAGCCTTACGGCGGTGTGAAGTTAAGCGGAGTAGGGCGTGAAGGTCCGCGTTTTGCCATAGAAGAGATGACGGAGATAAAGTCTATTGTCATCTGTTAAAATCG
>CAZDEM010000098.1:2296-7306 GCA_964504315.1 uncultured Sulfurimonas sp. | reverse complement strand
TTTATCGGTTGTCGTGAATCTATGAAAGTAATGCGAAAGAAAAAATTTGGTTCAGTTGTGAACATCGCTTCAATTGTAGGTGAAACAGGCAACGGCGGACAGACAAACTATGCAGCAAGTAAAGGCGGCGTTATTGCAATGACAAAAAGTTTTGCCATAGAAGCAGCAACAAGCGGCATACGCTATAACACTGTTACACCGGGATTTATTGCAACTGAAATGACAGAAGTACTGAGTGATGAGGTGAAAAAAAGTTTTACAGACAAAATTCCTATGAATCGTTTTGGTAATCCAAGTGAAGTTGCCGAGGCGACAGCTTTTTTACTCTCAGATCATGCAAGTTACATAACGGGCGAAACTTTGAAAGTAAACGGCGGAATGAACATGGCATAAATGTTATCTAAGATATTTATGCTATAATTACAGGATTTTAAACTTAAAAACAGGAGCTATAATGGCACTTTTAGATGATATTAAAGAAGTAGTAGTTGAGCAATTAAGCGTTAACCCAGATGAAGTAAAACCGGATTCAAAATTCGTAGAAGATTTAGGTGCAGATAGCCTTGACGTTGTAGAATTAGTAATGGCTCTTGAAGAAAAATTCGACATCGAAATTCCTGATGATGAAGCTGAAAAGATTCAAACAGTTCAAGATGTTGTAAACTATATCGAAAACAAATAGTCAGTTTTTAACTTGTCAAAGAGGAATACTTGCCTCTTTGACAAGTAAATATTTTTAATAGTTAATTGCTGTATTGATTTTTAAAAGTATTTTATTATTTTATGGAGAATATTTAATGAGAAGAGTAGTAGTAACAGGTCTGGGAATGATAAATTCAGTGGGTCATGATAAAGAGAGTTCTTTTAAAGCAATGTGTGATGGTGAGTGTGGAATAGATACTATTACTATATTTGACCCTGAAAAATTTAGTGTAAAAATTGCCGGAGAAGTAAAAGATTTTGATCCTGCAACAGTTATGCCTCCTAAAGAAGTGAAAAAAGCAGACAGATTTATTCATCTTGGACTTAAAGCTGCCGAGGAAGCAATGGCAGATGCCCAATTGCCTGAAGATACGGACATGGAAAGATTCGGAATCAGTGCAGGCTCAGGAATTGGTGGTCTTCCGTCAATTGAGAAAAACTCTGTTATTTTAGACACACGTGGACCTAGAAGAATTTCTCCATTTTTTATTCCCGGGGCGCTTGTAAATATGTTAGGTGGATTTGTTTCAATCGCACATGGAACGAAAGGTCCCAACCTTTCAAGTGTAACGGCATGTGCAGCCGGAACACATGCAATCAGTGAAGCAGTAAAAACTATTATCTGTAATGGTGCAGATAAAATGTTAGTTGTTTCTGCAGAATCTGCAATAACAGGTGTTGGTGTAGGTGGATTTGCTGCAATGAAAGCACTTTCTACAAGAAATGACGACCCTAAACATGCATCTCGTCCTTTTGATGCTGAGCGTGATGGTTTTGTTATGGGAGAAGGTGCCGGTGCTTTAGTTCTTGAAGATTATGAAGCTGCAGTTGCCCGCGGAGCAAAAATATATGGAGAAATAATCGGTTTTGGTGAAAGCGGCGATGCAAATCACATAACTACACCATCACTTGACGGTCCGGCACGCGCTATGAAAGCAGCATATAAAATGGCAGGTGAACCGAAACTTGACTATGTGAATGCTCATGGAACAAGTACGCCGGTAAATGATAAAAATGAAACTGCAGCACTGAAAGATCTTCTCGGCGGTAAAGAGAACTGTCCTCCGATGAGTTCTATTAAAGGTCAACTGGGACACTGCCTTGGTGCAGCAGGAAGTATAGAAGCTGTTACATGTTTAATGGCAATGAGAGACGGAATTATTCCTCCGACAATCAATTATGAGACACCTGATGAAAACTGTGATTTAGACTATGTAACAGAGGGTGCTAGAAAAGCAGACTTAAATATTGTTATGAGTAACTCATTTGGTTTTGGCGGAACAAACGGCGTTCTTATATTCAAAAAAATCTAATTGATAAGGATTTAATTTGGCTACATACTTAGACTTTGAATATAAAATAAAATTTATTCAAGAAGACATAATCTCTGCACAAGTTCGCCATGATCAGGGCGCTGTTGAAGAGTTGAAAAAGAAGCTGGATAAAGAAGTTGCAAAGATTTATAAAAATCTTTCTGATTTTCAAAAGCTTCAACTTGCACGTCATCTTGATCGTCCTTATGCCTTAGATTATATTAATCTTATTATGCGGGATAAGTATGAAATTCACGGGGACAGACACTTTCGTGATGATGCTGCCATTATATGTTATATAGGCTATATCGGTGATGAAAAAGTGATGGTTATCGGTGAGCAGAAGGGACGCGGAACAAAAAATAAGCTGAAGCGAAATTTCGGTATGCCGCATCCTGAGGGTTATAGAAAAGCACTCCGTGCCGCAAAATTAGCGGAAAAATTCAATTTACCGCTTTTGATGCTCATAGACACACCGGGTGCATATCCTGGTATAGGTGCTGAAGAGAGAAATCAAAGTGAAGCGATTGCAAGAAATTTACTGGAATTTGCGGAAGTTAAAACACCTACAATTTCTGTAGTTATTGGAGAAGGTGGTTCTGGTGGTGCGCTTGCTATCGGTGTAGCTGATAAATTTGCTATGATGCGATATTCTATATTTAGCGTTATTTCACCTGAAGGTTGTGCTGCAATTTTATGGAATGATCCTAAAAAAGTGGAAACTGCTACAAATGCACTTAAAATAACTAGTGCAGATTTAAAAGAGCTTGATTTAATTGATGACATTATTGACGAGCCTTTAATCGGGGCACACAGAGAGAAAGAAAAAGCGGCAGAAGTTCTTAAAGACTATTTTTTAAACGAAGTAAAAAAACTTAAAGAAATGAGTAATGAAGAGAGAATGGATGCACGCTACGCCAAACTCACAAAACCGGGTGCTTTTAAAGAGTAGTTTTACTGCTCTTTTTCCTCTTTTTTTAACTCTAAAAGAGGGTCAAACTTTGGACGTTTCAATCTTGGAGCTTCTTTAGAAAATTTTATCAAATCTTCTACTGTTTTTATACTCTCATTCAAATTACTCAGACTTAACAAAAACAATCCATATGTTGTTATAACATCACTCATAGCCCTGTGGTGTCGTGCTTTTGGATTTAGTTGAAGTGTTTCATTTAAATATGAAAGTGCATACCTATAAGATACAACCGTGCGCTCAGCTAAAGCGAGAGAGCAGAGACTCCTGTTTAAAAGCGGCTCCAAACCGATTTTTTGCAGGCTTTTAGATATAAAACTATAATCAAACTTGACATCATGGGCAACAAATACAGCATTGCCTAAAAAGAGTTTAAAACGTATAAGTACATCTTTGAGCTGTGGAGCATTTGTTGTGTCATCAGCAGCTATACCGGTAATCTCAGTGATATGAGGATTAATTTCTTTTGTATGGACTAAAGATTCAAATCTATCGATGATCTGTCCGTTTTTTACTTTTACTGCAGCAAGCTCAATAATCTGGTGTTTTTCTATTTTTGAACCGTTTGTCTCAATGTCGACTATGCAAAATTCTGCTTCCTGGATAGGAATGAATTTTGTATCAAAGTAATAATATCCCTGATGTCTGATTACATGTAAACCTTGGGCTCTCCATAGTTCTATGGAGAGTTCCAACTCTTCAGTAAGCTGTTCTTTGAGTGTTTTTAAAGAGAGTCCGCGTGAAGAGAGACGTGAAATGCTTTTTGCATCGAGATTAAAATCATTAGCGAGCATTTTGTATAAACTCTTTTACTTTTTTTGCATCTTTTTTACCGTGTGATATTTCAACGCCGCTGCTGACATCAAAAGCATAAAAACCGTATTTTTTTAAAGTAGTAATATTTTGCGGATTGAGTCCGCCGGCAAGAATTATTTTAGAGCAGTCGATATTCTCAAACCATTGTGTATTTATCTGCTTGCCTGCACCGCCATAAACTTCACAGTAAGCATCAACAAGTCTGTACTCATCCGTATATTTAAGAATATCTTCTTTTTTTTGTGCACGTATTACTTTTATATGAGGTACTTCAAGAGCATCATAAAATGCTGTATCTGCATCAAAATGAATTTGAGCAAGTGTGGCACCGATATCTTTACATGTAGCATTGACCGTTTGTGCATCTACATTGACGAATAAAGCCACTTTTTCAATGAAGGGAGGCAGTTTTTGAATAATCTCTTTGGCCTGCAAAGGCGTTAGATAGCGTGGTGATTTTTCATAAAATACAAATCCAAGAGCATTAGCTCCGGCATTTATTGCCATTATTGCATCTTTATAAGAGGTAATGCCGCAGATTTTTGTACGCATTATATTTGCAGACTCTTTATAGCTTTAGCTCTGTCTTCATGTTTAAAAACGTAGCTTCCGGCAACTACAACATCAACACCGGCTTCTTTGAGTGCATGGATGTTGTTATCACTAACACCGCCGTCTACTTGAATAAGACACTCAGGATTGAGTCTTTTTCTCATCTCATTGAGTTTTTTTGCTTTTGGAAGTACAGACTCAATAAATGTCTGTCCTCCAAAACCGGGATTGACACTCATAAGCAGAACCATATCCAAATCTTCAAGAATGTATTCAAGTTCTTCGGGAATTGTGTTAGGATTGAGAACAATACATGGTTTTATACCAAGTGAACGAATCTTTTGAATCAGTCTGTGGGGATGTTTTTCTTCTTCTATATGAAAAGAGATATATTGTGGTTTTAAAGGAGCAAACAGCTCTACAAAAAATGTGTTGTTCTCTACCATTAGATGAATATCAAGTGGTTTTGTAGCAGCTTTGGCTATTGCGGAGACAACAACGGGACCTATGGTCAGATTGGGTACAAAATGACCGTCCATTACATCCACATGGACTAAATCACATCCCGCGTCACATATTTCTTGTACATCACGTGCCAAATTTCCAAAGTCTGCTGAGAGAATACTGGGAGCTACTTGCATTTCATTCCTTTAATTT
>CAZDEM010000098.1:0-2196 GCA_964504315.1 uncultured Sulfurimonas sp. | reverse complement strand
GAATTATAAACTACAATAGCTTTTATCTTGTTAAGAAAAATAAAAACTTATCATTGTCAAATGATAAATCAACCTGTACACCCTTTTTATCCTCTGCTACTTCTAAGAGTCCATCGACATCATGGTAGGTTCTAGGGAGGGTAATATCCACACTGATATGTTCATCTGCTAAAAGTGTTTTTACTTTTCCCCCAACAATATTAACAAGTTCAGCCAATGTGTCAAGTATCATCTCTTTATCGTCAGTACTCTCACCAATGAGCAGTTCACATGCTTTTTTTGCTATGCCAAGAGGAAAGACAAGCATTACCATACCGTCAATATCACCATAAAAACCTATAGAACTTGCTATCTTGTCATCTTTATCGGCAATTTCAATTTTATCAACTTTTGCAGCATCTTTAGTTGCTTTTGAGTTAGTCATCATCTCTATGGTTGCTACAGTCGCGTCAATAAAGTTTGGTAACTCTGTTACAAGGGCTTTATTCAGAGCCCGTTTATTTTTTCCTGAAGCGGCACTACTGGCGCCAAGTTCATCCAAAAGTTCTTTATTTTGCAAAATATCATCCATCTGGTCAAAAAACATCATACCGGCATCTTCAAGTGTTTCTTTAAAAGAGATAGGAGTTTTGCTAAATGACATACCTACAAAACAGATCGTTGCATTATACTCTGCAGAAGAAGATGCGAGTTTGGAGAAAAAGTTCAGTGCATGTATATTCATGCTGACAACTTTATAGGCATCAAAAATAAAGAGTCTAAAGCCTACATTTAATGAATTGTTATGATAAGCAATATTAAAAGTATTGCCAATTTCGGCATCTAAAAAAGAAGATACTGTATAAATAATGGCATTGCCTGTTACTCTTGTTGCAACTTTTTGCCCCATTTGCCCAAGAAATGTATTTTCAATGATGGCATCATAAGCATCTTTAACTTCTGCTTTTTGCAAAAATTCTTCTTCGGTTTGCGCAACTATAGGATTGTGTCCATTATCATGCAGCTCTATTGCGAGTGCTGCTCTTTGTGATTTGTCTTCACTGTAAAGCAGGACATTTTTATTTTTTTCTTTAAAACTTGAAGAAAAAAGAGATGCAATTTTTTGTGTTTGAAAAAGTGAAAAACTTAAATCATCATCATAAAACTTTTTAAAAGCATCGTATTTTTTTTTGTCATAATCGCAAAAGCCTACGACAATATGGTTTGCAGTCCTTACTTTTTGAAACATTTTTACAAAGATGTCAAGACCGTTTCTGTTAAAGAAAATTACTTTTTTAAGTGAAACCAGAATCATAGAAGCATTACTTTTGACTGTTACATCAATATCTTCAATACTAAGTAGTGATGCACTTGATATACCGTCCAAAAAACCTTGAGGATGAAATACTCCGATACCGTCTTTAATTACCGCTCTCATGCAATCTCCATCACTTTTGAAAAATCATCATAGATATCAGCAACATAATCTATTTGAAAATCAATAAAGTCATTGAGCTGAGCTTCTATGAAAACAGGTTTTGACAGGGTATAAAACAGGAGGAGGTGCATCCATTTTCCCAGTGTGTTGATTGTTTTGTCAGGGGAAGGTTTTACGCCGGAAGAAGCTTGAATTATATCTGCAATATTTTGGGGCATCTCCCACTTTTGGGCAATTCTTTGACATATATCAAAAAGGTCCATATTGCATAATCTTTGTAAAATTGTGTTTAAATCAATTTCATCTACACTTCTTAAAAGCTTTACATCTTTTAATTTTTCACTAAAGAGTGCCTCTGACACTATGATACTGCCAGGCAGTAAAGCGACGGCACTTTGTATATCTTTGTCATTGATGCCAAGGTGCGTTGTAATTTTTTGCCAATTTGCCGAGAGTTGTGCCTGCAGGTCATAAAAAGAGGATTTGTTGAGATGAAAGAGTTTCCACTTTGAAGGTGATAAAAGTGACATCATATAGTTATAAGTTGCCTGCTGTGACTTTGAGACACCCAGTATTCCAAATATTTGCGAAATTTCATTGACTTCATTTCTAAATCCGTAAATAGGTTTATTAACAAGTTCTTTCAGGTAGGCATTAAGTGCAGGGTCTTCTTTGCCTACTTTTGCTGCTTTTACTAAATCGCCTTGGTTGAGTAAATCGAGCGTCTCTTTTAAGACTTTTGGCGAGGGCGGTATTTTTTCTATAAATGAGTCTATCTG
>CAZDEM010000097.1:1565-7349 GCA_964504315.1 uncultured Sulfurimonas sp. | reverse complement strand
TAAGTATTTTTAATAATAAATATTATAAAGTTTGCGACTTTAAGTAGATTTACACTTGTCTTTTCTGAGCTTATTCGTGCCGGTATTCCTATAGCCGAAGCCCTGGATACTTCTACTTCAATGGTAGACAATCTACCTCTTAAAAGAAAACTCCAATCAGTCATAAGCACTGTAGAAAAAGGCGGTACGCTCAATAAGGGTCTTGAAGAGACAGGTCTTTTCGAAAATATGATTATTCAAATGATTCGTGCAGGTGAAGACAGTGGTACACTTGATACTATGATCAAAAAAGTGGCTGAATACTATAAAATGCGATTTGATGCAATTATAGATGGCTTAAGTGAAGCTATAGAACCTATTATGCTCCTTATGATAGCATCAATGGTTTTATTACTTGCGCTTGGTATTTTCTTACCAATGTGGGATATGGGTAATGCGGTGCAAGGTAGACGATAATTTATCTATCTCTCTGCCATTGTAATTATTCTAGCAGCTTTAGTAAGAAAATTTTTCATATTTTCTTCACTCGCTGTAATTTTGTATGATACTTTTGAGTCAAATTCCTTTTGGGATATAGTAATGTCAAACTCTTTACATTCATAATCTATAAAGCGTACATCGCTGTAATCAAAAATAATATTCTTAGTCAGCTCTTTTTTATATTCATGCAAATCTGCTTTTTTGATAACTAAATTGACAGCATCGCTGTATGCTCTTACTAAACCACCTGTCCCTAATTTTGTTCCGCCAAAATAGCGTACTATTATTACGGCAGTATTGATAAGCTCTTGACCCTGCAAAACCATTAATGAGGGTTTTCCTGATGTTCCAGCCGGTTCACCGTCATCGCTGGAGTGTTCAACAATCTGTTCATATTCATTTAAATATCTATATGCTGTGACAAAATGCCGGGCTTTGGGATGTTGTTGTTTGAGTTTTTGCAGAAGTATTTCGTATTTTACATAAGGTATGAGGTGGGCAATAAACTTTGACTGCTTCACCTCAAGAGTATCTTCATACTCCTCTTTTATAAAGTACATCTATTTTATGCTAAATTTGTATAAACTTTTTGAACATCTTCATCATCTTCGAGTCTCTCTAAAATTTTATCGACATCGGCCTGTTCTTCTTCACTGATTTCAATAGGAGTATTGGCAATTCTTTCAAGTGTAGCTTTTGTAATCTCCACACCCATTTTTTCTAACGCTTCATTCATCGTACCAAAACTTGTATAATCAGCTGTCACCAAAACAACACCGTCTTCTGCTTCTATCTCTTCAAGTCCGGCATCTATAAGTTCTAACTCCAACTCTTCAATATCCATATCATCCAAAAGAGGAAACTCAAAAATTGCTTTACGGGAAAACATAAATTCTAAAGAACCGTTTGTAAGCATCTCTCCGCCATTTTTGTTTAAAGTACTTTTGACATTTGCCACTGTTCTTGTATTATTATCAGTTGCACACTCTATAAAAAGAAGTACACCATGTGGTGCTTTGCCCTCAAAATTTACCTCTTTCATATCAGCACTGTCTTTGGCAGTCGCTCTTTTTATAGCCGCATCTATGTTATCTTTTGGCATATTTTCAGCTTTTGCATTCAAAATCGCTGTTCTAAGCTTAGCATTCATATCCGGGTCACCGCCACCCTCTTTTGCCGCCATAGTAATAACTTTTCCAAGTTTTGGAAACAATTTTGACATTGCTCCCCATCTTTTCAACTTTGATGCTTTTCTATATTCAAACGCTCTACCCATAAAAAAATTCCTTATTACAATTATTTTTGAAATTATACCATTTTCAATGGATAAAATGTATAATACGACATAAGGAAGATTAATGAGACTCGGTTTTAGACTAAAACATCATTTTTTCAGTGCATTTCGTGAACTGTTTGTACATCATCACGGTTCATTAGAATTTCGTGCAAAAATTTTTGCCCTCTTGATTGCAGCCAATGAAGAAGCAACTGTAGAAAATTACGTTCTAATTAAAAATATTGGTCTCAAATTATATAAAGATGATACAGACAGAGCAAATCTGCTCATGCTATCATCAAAAGAGCTTGTCAAAAAAGTAAAAGAGAACAATGGTTTAGATATTGATTTATTGGCACTGAATATACAAAAAGAGTTGAAAATTGTCCCTCGTTATGCAAAAAAAATAGATGTCGATGTACTCAGAGAATTTTTAAAATATACCTACGACAATGACACCTTGTCATATCAAGAAAATATTTTAGAATTTTTACAAAAAATCAAAGATGAAACACTCAATCAGAATAAAGGTTAAATTATGGATTTACAAACACTGGCGCTCCATGCCGGATATGAAAAAGACGCCCAAGGAACAATGGCTGTTCCAATTTATCAAACAACGGCATACGAGTTTCGTGATGTTGAGCATGCGGCAAACCTCTTTGCGCTAAAAGAACTTGGCAATATATATACACGTTTAAATAACCCTACAACTGATGTTTTTGAAAAACGTTTTACATCACTTGAAGGCGGTGAAGCAGCAATTGCTACAGCAAGCGGTATGAGCGCAATATTTTTTGCACTAGTCAATGCGGCAGAGGCAGGAGACAATATTATTTGTGCCAACCAGCTTTACGGCGGAAGCTTAACACTCAGCGCGCATACGCTCAAACGATTCGGCATTGAAGCCAGATTTTTTGATGTGCATAAACCTGAGCAAATAGAAGCACTTATTGATGAAAAGACAAAAGTGATTTTTTTTGAATCATTGACAAACCCAAGTATAGATGTAGCAGATATAGAGGCAATTACCGATGTTGCCAATAAGCATAATATTTTAACAATTGTTGACAATACCGTAGCAACACCTGTTTTATGCCGTCCTTTTGAATTTGGTGCAGATATCACCGTACACAGTGCCAGTAAATATACAACAGGGCAAGGATTGGCAATAGGCGGAATTTTAGTTGAAAGAAAAGGACTTGTAGATAAACTTAAAAACAATCCTAGATACAGGCATTTTAACGAGCCTGATGCTTCGTATCACGGACTTATATATACTGATACTGGACTGCCTCCCTACACACTCCGTGCACGTCTGTCACTCCTTCGCGATTTAGGGGCTGTGGTGTCTCCTTTTAATTCATGGCTTTTTATTCAAGGCATAGAAACACTCTCTTTACGAATGAAAGAACATTCAAAAAATGCACTTATGCTTGCAGAATTTTTAGAATCACATCCAAAAGTAAAAAAAGTAAATTATCCCGGATTAAACAGCAATCCGAACTATAAAAATGCACAAAAATACTTTCAAGACGGTTTGTGCAGCGGACTGCTAAGTTTTGAAGTTGAAAATTTTGATGAAGCGACAAAAATAGTCAATGCCACAAAATTATACTCGCTTGTTGTCAATATCGGTGATTCAAAATCTATCATTACACATCCCGCTTCTACAACACATCAACAGCTTTCTCATGAAGAGTTAATCGCCTGCGGTGTTCCTGAAGGACTTATAAGAATTTCATGCGGTTTAGAAAGTATAAAAGATTTGATAGAAGACTTGAGTCAAGCGCTTGAAGCATAATTAAGACTCTTTTGCTAAAATACTATTACTAATTTTCGGAGAACTATCAACTTGTCTTTAAACCTGCAAACACATACAGAACACTTTACTAATCCGCTTTATCTTGAAAGCGGGCGTATTTTGGAGCCGTATGACATAACATATGAAACATATGGGACCATGAATGAAGACAAGAGCAACGTAGTTGTTGTTTGTCATGCACTTACAGGGTCACATCATGCTGCAGGTTTGTATGAAAATGAAACAAAACCAGGTTGGTGGGACGGCTTTATTGGCTCCGGCAAAGCAATAGATACTGACAAATATTTTGTTATCTGCTCGAATGTTATAGGCAGTTGTTTTGGTTCAACAGGTCCTATGAGTCTACAACATCCATACCGAGAACCTTATCGTTATAAATTTCCGGTTGTCAGCATAAAAGATATGGTCAAAGCACAAAGAATTTTGTTTGACAGACTCGACATTCACAGAGTACATGCAATTGTCGGCGGTTCTATGGGCGGGATGCAGGCACTCCAATTTGCTATTCACTACCCCAATTTTGCCAATAAAATCATAGCACTTGCCACCACACACGCAACCCAGCCATGGGCAATAGCATTCAATAAAGTTGCTCAGGAGTCTATTCTCAATGACCCTGACTTTAAACAAGGTTATTATGACCCGGATCTGCTCAAAGAACAAGGCCTTTCTGGGATGGCAGTCGGTCGTATGGCAGGACACATCAGCTTTTTATCACATGAATCTATGCGCGAAAAATTCGGCAGAGACTATAAACTCACAGACGGACTCTATGAACTTTTTGGAAAGTTTCAAGTAGAGTCTTATTTAGAGTACAACGGCTATAATTTTACAAAATGGTTTGATCCGCTGGCATATCTCTATATTACAAAAGCAATTAACATATATGATTTGTCTCGCGGATTTGATTCTTTGACTGAAGCACTTAAACGCGTAACTTCTGCGCTTTATTTGGTAAGTTTTAGAAATGACCTGTTATTTAAAAATTTTGAGATGAAAGAGATTGCTGATGAATTATATAAGATCGGTAATAAAAACCATAGCTATATAGATGTGAAGAGTGACTACGGTCATGATGCATTTTTAGTAGAACTAAATAAATTTGAAAACCATGTAAAGGATGCACTCAATGGCTAAAGAAAAATTTGAAACAAAACTGCAAAGTGCCAAAGAAATTTTAGAAACACTTATGAACCCGGAGATTACACTTGAAGAGAGTGTCAAAGCCTATGAAAAAGGGATGAAAGAATTAGCCCAGGCACAAAAAATGCTCGAAGATGCTCAAATTAAAATTCAAAATCTAAAAACTGAGCAATGAAAGCCGCAGTTTTACAACTCAATGCCCAGGGCATGAGTTCAACAAAACTTTATAATTATGTAAGAATCGCAAGTAAAAAAGAGGTAAGAGTATTGCTGCTTGGTGAATATGTCTTGAACCCTTTTTTTAAAGAGCTTGAACATATGTCTGTATCTATGATAAAAGAACAGGCTCTGCACCAAATTAAAATTTTAAAAGAACTCTCTTTAACATATAATATGACGATAATTGCTCCTCTTGTCATTGTAAAAAAAGATGAAATCTATAAATGTATAGCAAAATTTGCGCCTGCCTCTACCTCTTACTATAATCAACAAATTCTTATTAACTATGCGCATTGGAATGAAGAAAAGTTTTTTGCAAATGAGATTGCACCGCTACAGGCACCTATGGTTTTTAAAATTGACGGCTTTAAATTTGCAGTGATGAATGGATTTGAACTTCATTTTGATGATTTTTTTGCTAAACTTAGGAATAAAAATATAGACTGTTTACTGGTTCCGAGTGTTTCTACTTTTGAATCTTATGAAAGATGGAAAGCGTTAGTGCTTACAAGAGCGTTTACACACAATATGTATATACTAAGAGCCAACAGAATTGGTGAGTATCAAGATAAAGAGTTTATATGGAAATTTTACGGTGATTCTATTTTGGCATCTCCCAATGCACAACTGCTCAACCATTTAGGCAATACGGAAGAGTTAATGATAGTGGACATGAGCCATACTGATGTTATTCGTGCCAGGCGCACATGGGGTTTTAAAGAAGCTATAAGTAAAAGAACTCACTAAAAAAAGGATTTACGATGATGCAATATTTTCACAGACAGATACAGCTTTGGGGAGAAGATACGCAAAAAAAACTTCAAACTAAAAAAATAGCAAT
>CAZDEM010000097.1:0-1465 GCA_964504315.1 uncultured Sulfurimonas sp. | reverse complement strand
CTCATCATAGATGCTACAGATAATCTTCCGACACGCGGAGACATCAATACCTATGCGAAACAAGTAAATACACCTTGGATTTATGGCAGTGTTGAAGCTTTTCACGGACAGGTCTGCTTTATTGACAAATCATCATTTAATGATGCTTTTAAAATCGTACAAAAAACACCTGCAGGCATTGCAGCACCTATTGTTATGCACATAGCATCCCTGCAGGCAAATCTTGCTTTAAGGTTTTTATCAGATTTACCTGTAAAAAAAGATCTGCTGTATTATCTCTTTTTTAATGATGAAGGAGAACTTATTACTCAGAAGTTTGGACTGCCAACAGAGGATTAATCATATTTAAAAAATCATTACGCGCTGTTGCATTTGCACTTGCCACTATATAACCCTGATGATTGATAGGATCTATTTCCACACCTTGTAAATCAGTAACAAAACCTCCGGCATTTTTTATAATTAAACATGCTGCTGAGAGATCCCATGCATTGGCAGACTTAGGGAAATACGCTATATAGTTGCTGTAAGCACCTTTTGCAACCATACACATTGAGTAGGTTATAGAACCGCCTATAGACGTTAGCTTTTTCACTCTGTCCTCTTTAAAAAGCTGATTAAGACTTTTTACAATCGGATGGGAACGTTCAGGCTTGAAATTAACTACAGCAACTGTAGGATTTTCTCTTAATGGTAAGGTCAACATCCCAATATAAGATTTCGCACCTTTTTCAGTTTGAAAAAATTCATTTGTAAACGGATTAAAGACTATACCTACACTCACTTCCCCATTTTCTATAAGGGAAAGATTTATCGCAGCTGTATTCTCATGCGTTATAAAAGCCCATGTACCATCTATTGGATCAATTGCCCAGTACGGCTGTGAAGTATCAATATCATCACACTGCTCTTCTCCCATGACTTGTATATCAAAACTGTCTTTTAAACGTTTTGTCATATAATCTTGAACCTGCTGATCAATATTACTTACAGGTGTGTCATCCTCTTTAAATTCATAAGAAAATGTATTTGATTCTCTGGCTTCTTTAATAATTCTACCTGCTTCTTCCACAATCTGCTTGGCAATAATCAAATATATGTTTCGCACTGATATTCCTTATAATTATATATGTACAAACTCTTTTTTTGCAATGACAACTTTTTTTAGATAATTACGCGTTTCTACATAAGGAAGGTTATTACGTAATTTAGTATATACAACGTTTGGTTTTAAACTGTTAATAGTTTTTTTTGCCCTGTTTCTGTCTTTATTAAAGGTCTTTAATACATTTCCGCTGCCGGTATTGTAAGCACTGATAACACAATACTCTCGTGATACAGGATTATAAATGCCTGCTAAATATTTTTTATTTAAGATATTTAAATAAGCGACCCCTAATTCTATATTATTATTCGCATTAAAAAGATACGTCTTTGACGGTGTATGTTTTTGACCCTTTACATG
>CAZDEM010000096.1:3728-7362 GCA_964504315.1 uncultured Sulfurimonas sp. | reverse complement strand
CGCGAGATGTTTGCTGATTATCATGTGAGAAAATGCTTGTATGATGTACATGTACCGGTATTAAAACTTTCAGAAAAATCATTCTCAAAGGTTAAAGATGTCGCTTTAATACTTTCTGATAATAGAGATTTGGAAAAAATTTCCGCAACTATTTTTGATATTTCCGAGCAGCTCAATTTTAATATAGAACTTTATAATTATATGAATGAACATCAGGAAGAGAAAGAGCAGGTAATCGAGCATTTTTATAATCTTTCGACTATTTTTTCAAAATCAATCAAAGTTTTTAAAGAGAGTGAAAATCCAATCCGGGCATTAAAACAAAAAGAGAATTTTGTGCAGATTATCCCTTTCACCAATAAGCTTACAATACGTCATATTTATGCTCTTTTTTCTATTGATAGTGAAAAGTTATACTTTAAATTAGACGATTATCATCAAATATTTATACCTGTGCAGCTCTAAAGTACTTTAATTTAGCCATTTTTTAGTAAAAATTAAGTATTATCTAGCATCTTATAATTTTGGATAGAAAATGCAGGTAAACATCCCTTTAAAACAACTAATTGATAACTCATACGACATAACAATTGATACAATTGAAAAAAAACATTTTGATAAAAAAGTAGGAATTGTTACAAACCCAAAGGTAGCCGGACTTCATTTAGCTTATTTACTTTCAAAAATATCGGCAAAAGAGCTTTATATCATCACTGTACCTGATGGAGAAGAGTATAAAAATCAGGCATCAATTGATTTGATTTTAGAATCCTTGTTTAATCACCGCTTTAACAGAAAATCAATGCTCATCGCTTTTGGCGGAGGTGTTATAGGGGATATGACCGGATATGCAGCGAGTATATACCAGCGCGGTATTGATTTTATTCAAGTGCCGACAACTCTGCTTTCGCAGGTGGATGCAAGCGTGGGTGGCAAAACAGGTATAAATAACGCTTATGGAAAAAATCTTATTGGTGCTTTTCACCAGCCAAAAGCTGTGTATATTGATCCGCATTTTTTATCAACGCTGCCAAAAAGAGAATTTGGCGCAGGTGTTGCCGAGATTATTAAAATGACAGTGACTTTTAACAAAGATTTTTTTGAGTTTTTAGAAAAAGCAGATTTGCACGACAAAAAAGTTTTACAAGAAGCAATTAAGCAGGCAGTAGAGACTAAAGCGGATGTTGTTGCCAAAGATGAAAAAGAGCACGGACTCAGAGCTGCTCTAAATTACGGACATACGTTCGGGCATGTTATTGAAAATGAAACAAATTACAAAACTTACCTACACGGCGAAGCTGTGGCAATAGGCATGGTAATGGCAAATGAGGCAGCAGTTGCTATGGGGCTGATGAGCGAAGAAGAAGCACAAAGAGTAAAAAAACTTTTAGAAAAATATAACTTGCCGACTTCTTATGTTATAAAAGATGTAAACAGTTTTTATGAAACATTTTTCTTAGATAAAAAAAGTTCAGATGCTTCTGTGACCTTTATCGTACCCGTAGGTATCGGCGATGTTAAGATCACAGATGCAGTTGACAAAGAGTTGATATTCTCAGTACTCTCTAAATTTGGAGAAAGTTGATGCCAATGCACTCGTTTATCTTTGTAGTACTTGTCTTTTTTGCATCTTTAACGCATGCAGAAGTTTCAGATACAAATCAAACACAGACTGATTTTGACAAACAACAGCTGATTGCTCAAAAGATAAGAGATTATAAACAATCTTTAAAGACAATTCAGTCACAGATTTCTGATGAAAATATGTGGACAAAAAGTTATTCCTCTTATTTGACATCCTTAGATGTCAAACAAAATCTCGAGGCCATTAAAAAGAGAATAAAATATCTCTCAAAACACTCAAAAAAAGCTGCAGATAAAGATGAACTTATAGGTTTGATATCAAAAGAAAATATTTTGGCATCACAGATTGATAAACTCAAAGGCACTGGCAGTTCAGCACCTTTTTCAGATTTAATCACACCGCCAAATATTGATAAAGTACCGGAAATTCATAATCCTTTTGATATTTTAACCGGTCTTTCTACGATTAAAACACTCAATGCAAATCTCGAAGAATACAAGAAAAAAAGAGAGAGCTTAGTTGACTTAATTGATGAATTAAAACAAGAAAACCAAATTTACAAAAAGATTTTACAACTACAGCCTGATAATAAACTATATGCCCAAATATATAAAGAGAAACAGACACAGTTAGAGATGTTTGAGCGGGCATTGGACACTATGAATGTGACAATGGATGTATATCAAAAACGACTCGATATCGCAAAAATAAATATTAATAAAGGCATTGAAACACAGGTTTATAGACTCATGAAAATGGGAACAGCGATTCTCTTTGTATTTTTTATATTCTTTCTTTTAAAACTGGTCGTTAAAAAATATATAACAGATAATGAACGTTTTTATATGGCGAATAAAATCATTACCTTTACTAACTTTACGATTATTATTTTGATTTTATTTTTTAATTATATCGAAAATGCTTCGTATCTTGTTACTATTTTAGGATTTGCTTCAGCCGGTATAGCTATTGCCATGAAAGACTGGTTTATGTCGATTCTCGGCTGGCTTGTCATAGTTTTTGGGGGCAGTATACATGTAGGTGACAGAATTCGTGTAGATATGGAAGGCATGAAATATGTCGGCGATGTTTTAGATATTTCATTGCTACGTATGACTATTTTAGAAGATATTACTCTGACTTCAATTATGCACAACAGAAGAGCAGGTCGTATTATATTTATACCCAACAATTATGTTTTTACAAAGATGATTGCAAACTATACGCATAATTCACTCAAAACTGTTTGGGACGGTGTGAAAATTACCATAACATTTGATTCAAATCATAAAAAAGCAATGCATTTGGTTAAAGAAATAACAAAAAAGTTCTCTAAAGGCTATACGGACATTACAAGAAAACAGCTCAACAAACTCAGACAGCATTACAACCTGAAAAACACCAATGTCGAGCCGAGAATCTACTCTTTTATAGAGTCAAACGGTATAGATATAGAAGCCTGGTACCTCACCAATGCCTACGCGACATTAACGCTAAGAAGTGTAATTTCAACGGAAATTTTGGATGCTTTTAAAGAAGCGGATGATATTACAATAGCATATCCTACACAAAAACTTCATGTATCTATGCATAGTGAAGCACCGAGTGAACATAACGGAGAAATAGTCTAATGCGCAGTAAAACAAGTGCCTCTGGGGTAAAAAAAGTATATTTTAAAACATTCGGCTGCAGAACCAATTTATACGATTCTCAGGTTATGATGAGTTCACTCAAAGAATATGAAATCACTCAAAATGAGGAAGAGGCTGATGTTATTGTCATAAACTCCTGTACCGTTACAAACGGAGCCGATACGCATGTACGCTCGTATATTTCTCAAGTTGAGAAAAATAACGGCGGAGCAAAGCTTTTTTTGACGGGCTGCGGTGCGCACACCAAGGGCGAGTCTCTTTTAAAAGAAAATCGTATTCATGGTGTATTCGGGCAGAGCGAGAAACAAAAAATAGATACGCTTTTGGCAAAAGAGAAACCTTTTTATGAACCGGGTGATTTGAATCATATAGATGACATGGTTGTTGATGAGTTTGT
>CAZDEM010000096.1:0-3628 GCA_964504315.1 uncultured Sulfurimonas sp. | reverse complement strand
TCACAAATCCGTGGTGTAAGACGTATACGTCTGGGTAGTGTCGAGCCTATTCAAATCACAGATGAATTTAAAGAGATTTTAGATGAGCCGTGGATGGAAAAACATATGCATATAGCTCTGCAGCATACCTCGCCGACTATGCTTAAACTGATGAATCGAAGAAATGTATACAAGCAGGATAAAGAATTGTTTGAGCTTCTTGCAGACAAAGGTTATGCGATTGGTACAGATTTTATAACAGGGCACCCCGGTGAGAGCGAAGCGCTGTGGCGTGAAGCTATGATAAATGCAAAAGAACTGCCTTTGACACATATTCATGCCTTTACTTACTCAAAAAGAGACGGTACACCCTCTGCAACTATGAAACCAGAAGTTAACGGAAAAATCGCAAAAGAGAGACTGCATGAACTTCAAGCATTGATTGCAGAGAAGAATTTTGATTTTAGAAATGCTTATAAAGGGGAACTTGAAGTATTAATAGAGTCACACAAAGACGGGCTTTATCATGGATTTGACCAGCATTTTAATAAAATTGTTGTAGAATCTAATGAAGATCTGGTTGGAAACTGGATTAATATAGATAAATATGAAGTAAAAAAGGACTTCAATTATGCCAGAATCTAAAACAAACAGAATAGCCATTTATGTATCAGCATTTATTATTATTATTTTGATTTTATTTGCTCTATTGAGAGATAATGCAGATGCGATTACCCTAAATCAGGCCAAAGAACTCTTAAAAAATCATAGTGTAGAGAAGGTTGTCGCTACCAAAAAGTATATCTATCTTAAAACAAAAACGGGCTATTATAAAATCCCTTTTTCTCAAGTGTCTCCAAATATGTTTGTAAATTATAAAGTTGAAGTAGATAATGAATCAAATATATTGGTTTATCTGCTGCTTTTGGTACTCTTTTTAGGACTGGGATCTTTAGCTTTTAGAATGTGGCAAAAAAAATCTTTAAATGAAATCTTTTCTTCAAATAGATTAAAATCTGACTCAGCTGCTGCGCCGAACAGTATGGTAAATACACAGATAGAAGCTATAAAAAGTGATGTCAGTTTTGATGATATCGGCGGTATAAGCGATGTAAAAGTTGAGCTTGAAGAGATAATCGATTTTATGAAAAATCCAAAACGTTATAAAAATTTTGGTGCCCGTATGCCAAAAGGTGTTTTACTTGTAGGCCCTCCGGGTGTGGGAAAAACGATGATAGCCAAAGCGGTGGCACATGAGGCCGGTGTACCATTTTACTATCAAAGCGGTGCTTCATTTGTACAAATATATGTCGGCATGGGTGCAAAACGTGTTCACGAACTTTTTGCAGCAGCGAAAAAAAATGCTCCTTCTATTATATTTATTGATGAGATAGATGCCGTAGGGAAAAAAAGAGACGGCAACAGAAATGATGAAAGAGAAGCAACACTCAATCAGCTTTTAACTGAGATGGACGGTTTTGAAGGCTCAAGCGGCGTTATCGTAGTAGCAGCGACAAATAAAATAGATGTGCTTGATTCGGCACTGCTGCGTGCAGGACGTTTTGACAGACGTATTTTTGTAGAACTGCCGACAAAAAGAGAAAGAGAAGCGATACTGCTGAAATATTTGCAAAATGTACCGCATGACTTAGATGTCAAAATTGTGGCAAATATGACAGTAGGATTTAACGGTGCAGCCTTGGCAGCTCTTGTAAATGAAGCGGCACTTTTGGCTTTAAGACAGAATGATTTTCATGTAACTTTAGAACATTTCGAGCAGGTCAAAGACAAAGTTATATTTGGAAAGAAAAAACTGCAGATGCTTAATGAAAAACAAAAAGCATTTCGAGCGACATATCAGGCGGGAAAAGTTGTTGTAGCAACCTATTATGATATAGCGTTTGAGAAGTTAATGCTTTCCAATGAAAAACTGACACCTGCTACGGATGAGCCGTTTATTAAGCAGGAGTTGGAGTCCCGTGTTAAAATGCTTTTAGCGGGAATAGCTGTCTGTGATATAAAGTACAATGAACATGCAAGCAGTGCCAAAGATGATTTGGATGAAGCAAAAGTATTGGTTGCAAAAATGTGTGACGAGTACGGAATGGGCTCATCACTACTGCCTGATGAAAAAGAGCAAAAGTTACTTTTAAAAAGACTGTATGAAGAGTGCAGTGTACTGCTGGAGTCTCTTTTAGGTGTTCTTAAAAAAGTTGAAGATGTACTTTTAGAACGTGAAAGTATCACTAAAACAGAGGTTAAAGAGTATTTAGATGAAGTTCTTTAGCGGATTTTCTTTAAAAAATGAAGAGCATTTTTTTGATGCTTACATGTATGAAAGTGATTTTACTCTCTGCGGCTTTAGTTACGGTGCGATAAAAGCATTTGAGTATGCACACAAGCAGTTACAAGAGGGCAAAAGAGTCGATACTTTACAGCTTTTTTCTCCGGCATTTTTTCAGAGCAAAGATGAAAAATTTAAAAGACTGCAGGTAATGGCTTACAGAAAAAATGAAGATGTTTATTTGGAACAGTTTATAAATGCCTGTTTTTTACCCTATGAGCGCAAAAGTGTTGATCGGAGTGTGACAGTTTTAGAAGAGCTGGAAGAACTTTTAGATTATGAATGGGATGTATCTGCATTATCGGCATTGAGTGAGCGAGGTGTTAAGATTGAAGTCTATCTTGGCGGGAAAGACCAGATAGTCGACGCTAAGGCTGCAAAAGAGTTTTTTTTGGATGTGGCAACGGTAACATATATCAAAGAAGCAAATCATTTTTTGCAGCTTTCATGAAATTTTACCGTATATAAATGCCTAAAACTCCGAGGGCAAATCCTCCCGTTGCTCACGAGCCTCTGCGCTTTAGGCATTTATATACTAGCTCTCTGAAATAAAAGAGTGAATATTGATTATTAAACTAAAAAGGAAGTAACTATGAGTGAAATAAAAATAGGTGTAATAACGGCAAGTGACAGAGCAAGTAAAGGAATCTATGAAGATATCAGCGGTGTGGCAATTCAAGATACTATGAAAGATTACCTTAAAAGTGATTTTGATATAGTGTATAGATGTATTCCTGATGAACAGGATGTCTTAGAAGCTACTATGAAAGAGTTGTGTGATGAAGCAGGGTGTTGTTTGGTTGTAACAACGGGTGGAACAGGTCCGGCACTTCGTGATGTGACGCCTGAAGCAACTGAGAATGTATGTGATAAAATGATGCCAGGCTTTGGTGAGCTAATGCGTCAGGTAAGCCTGCAGTATGTCCCTACAGCTATTCTCTCGCGTCAGACAGCGGGAATCAGGGGTAAAAGTTTGATTATTAATCTGCCAGGTAAACCAAAATCAATTCGTGAATGTCTTGATGCTGTTTTTCCGGCAGTTCCATACTGTATAGATTTAATTGAAGGTCCATTTATAGAGACAAATGAGGATGTTTTAAAAGCATTTAGACCAAAAAAATAGAAAACCCCATATCAAAATATTTGATATGGGAATTAAACCTATGCATAAGTAGAAAATCCAAAGGCTGTTGAAGTGTTTTTGTGTAATCTTCTGAAGACATAGATGGAGAATCTATCTCTTATTTGACTTACAATTATGCTCTATCCTCTTGGCTCATAGAACTAAGCTTGCTCTTTCATAGT
>CAZDEM010000095.1:0-7367 GCA_964504315.1 uncultured Sulfurimonas sp. | reverse complement strand
GCAACCTCAATCCATAACCACATTTCAACAACTTGACGGTGAGCGCCAATCATTTTAATAAGACCATATGCAGCAATCGCACCAACGAAAACTTCCCATGTAGCCTCAACCCATAAGTGGATTACCCACCACCACCAGTATTGATCAACTGAGATGTTGTCTGTAAAAAACATACCTGCTAAGTAAAGACCGGCAAAAGCAATCATATCTGCCATTAGTACAGTTACAATTCCTGTTTGTTTGCCTTTCATACCTGTTAAGAAAAGATTTCCAACAAATCCAAGAGCAACAACAACGATACCCCAGTCAGCCCAGCGAGGTGCTTCAATATATTCACGCCCTTCTGTAATAAACCAGATAGTTGTTGGATCTGCAGGACCTACTTGGATAAATAGGTATACAAGAACAACTACAACAATTGCCGCTGCAAAAATCCAAAATAAAAGCTTTCCGATTTTGATACCAACAGTTTCAATACCAGTTTCATCCGGTAGTAACCAGTAAACTGAGCCAAACATAGCAAAAACCATCCATACAACGAGTGCATTAATGTGTATGATTCTAGCAATAGAAAAATCAAGTATTCCATATAGGAAACCTGGCATTACATACTGTATAGCCGCTACCAAACCAAAAAGTAATTGAGCACCGAACAAAATTGCTGCAAAAGTAAAGTACCATGTAGCTAACTGTTTCGATTCGCTGCCAATACCTGTTAAGTGATTACTTGCCATGAACTGCTCCTTTTATTTTTCCAAAGTTTCTTGGGAAGCCATTTGTATCAATAGATGACATATGTTTCAAAAATGCAACTAAACCTTTAGCCTCTTTTGCTGTTATGCCTAAATCTGGCATCATACGAGCATGTGTAGGATATTGGTCTGGATGCTGTAAGAATTCAGCGATTGCTTCTTCTCTTGTATTTTTCCCTGTTAGAGCCTGCATTGCACCATCTGGTCCCCATGCCGGGTCTAACCACGCTTTTGTTAAATCTGGTGCATAGTAAGCGCCATTTCCTAAAAGTGTATGACAATCCATACAGTTTTTCGCTTGTGAACCGAGTTTTCCTAAGTGAAGTAAAGCACCAGCTTCTTCTTCAGAATAGTCATCACGACCAAAAAACTTTTCTTTTTCCCCAATCACCGGAACTTCATGACCACGTTTAGCACTCATTTCATACGTAATTTTGTAATTAATAACGGTAGGTCCTGGAACCCTTTTCGTCACCTTGTTTTGTAAATCTTGATCATTCCCCATTGCAATTTGAGCTGACGTATCAAACGTTAGCCAAATTAAAAGAATTGATGCAAAACCTGTAACCCACGTTGCTGTACGCTGCCAGAAACGATTGTCACTCCATACAGATTTATTAGCCACTGTATCCTCCTATAAAATTATTGTCAAAATATATATTAACTATCAATGTTCATTTTCTTCATGAACTTGATTTTGCATATAATAAACGGCAAATGGAAGTAGAAATAATCCAATTGCTGCGACAACTAAAGCTTTTGCAGTAAATTCCCCGACATGCATTAAACTTCCCATTAAATACAAACAATAGGCAGTTAATACCCAAAACATGTATGCAAACAGCATAGTCCATGGTTTTAGTAGTTTAACTTTTACTGCAGTATATATACCCACATAAAATCCTCCAAAAACTAACACAAGTGCTGACGAGACAAATATAGGTAGAAAATCATCCAATGCAATCTCTGGTCTTATTATAGATGGATCTATCATTTTGCTCTCCTTGAACTCTGTTAATATTTTAGAATCATATGTATTCTAGTCTTTTCTGATACTAATAAAGTTGATATAAATCAATTTTATTAACTAACATAATGATTTTAGCTTAATTTTATAATTAGTGTTACATTACGTGAAAGAATTTTATTATTTATTTAAGGAATTATTAATATGTGTAGATTCGTAATAGTTTTTTCTTATATGTGAGCTAGTTACATGTAAGAAAATAATTGTTAATAGCCTGGATTAACTCTTGAAGTTTTTTACTATAATCAGTAAGGTTTACAGGTTCGTTATTATGTATATTGTTTTTGATATTATTGGCACAAGCAGTTAATGCATCGGCACCGATATTCGCCGACACACCAACGATGTCAAGCAATAATTGATCTGCTTGGACTGCTTTGTCGTTTTTTAGCAAAACTTCCAATTCTTGCGCCGAGTTACTATATGTAGATAAAAATTCTTTTAAAATATCATGGTAAAAGTTCACATCATTACCAGATATTTGCAAACCTCTTTGTGTGTCCAGGATTTTTAAATCTGCCAAAGTGTTTTCTGATTTTGATATATTTGAATATTGATAAAGAATGTCATACAAAGCATCTATTTTTAACGGTTTTTCAAGATGTTCCTTCATGCCGGCATCTTTCATCTTTTTAATGTCATCACTTGCAATGTCTCCGCTGAGCGCAACAATGGTGATATGATTATATTGAGCGTCTTGTCTGATAATTCTTGTTGCTTCAAAGCCATCGACCCGCGGCATATGGGCATCCATTAATATAATTATAAAGTCTTTGTCTTTTTGCAGTATATCAAGGGCTTCCTGCCCGTCATTTGCTACAATAACTTCAATACCGCTGTCTCCTAAAACACCTAAAATTACCTTTTGATTAATGAGATTGTCTTCAGCTAAAAGTATTCTCTTTCCGCTGAAAAGTTTAAAATCATCTTTGGTGATTTTTCCATGTTTTGGAGTTATTTGTTTTTCCGCTTTTTTTGGAGGAGCCGTATGTGCAACAGTTTCGACTTTATTAATGTCATCAGTTACAGTTTTTGGGGCTGTTTTTTCTTGAAAGATATATTGTTCAGTTTTTTGTGCAGGGAGTGCTTTTCTTTTGATATATAAATAAATGAGTAGAAGTATAAGAATTGCTGCCAAAGCGAGTAGCTCATTTTGGTACTGTAAAATCATAAAAAGACCCTTTTTTTTATTGTTGAGCCTAAATCATACACTATAAAAAATTAAACCTAAATCAAATTTGCTGTATAATCACTAATAAATTTTTATAGATAGGGCGTCATTTGCAAAATATTCCACATATTCCGGTTTTATATAAAGAAGTTATAGAGGCTTTTAAGAACTTGGAGGAGGGCATTGTTATAGATTGTACCATGGGTTACGGTGGTCATTCATCCCTGCTGCTTGAAGCGAATCCGAATATAAAACTTATTGCAATCGACCAGGACCAGACTGCTATAGACTTCTCCTTAAAACGTCTTGAAAAATATGGGGAAAGGGTGAGCATACGAAAAGGGCGATTTTCCGCTGTCATAAAAGAGATACTTCAAGAAGTAAACCCCAGTGAAATAAAAGGTATACTTGCCGATATCGGTGTATCTTCTTTACAGCTTGACCAAAAGGAGAGAGGCTTTTCTTATGAGAGTGATAATCTTGATATGCGTATGGATAAAGATGCACAACTTAATGCGTCAAATGTTGTTAATGAATACTCAAAAACTGAATTGCAAAGAATACTTTTAGAATATGGAGAACTCAGAAACTATAAAAAAATAGCAGATGTTATTGTGCAAAATCGTCCCTTTGTTTCGGCAAAAGAGTTAAGTGAAGTAGTAAGACCACATATGCCTAGAGGAAAAAAGATTCATCCTGCAACACTTCTTATGCAGGCGATTCGTATAGAGGTAAATGATGAGCTTGGCGAACTCAAATCACTCCTTCAAAGTATAGAAGAAGCAAAACTGCCAGAAGCAAAAATAGCCATCATATCTTTTCATTCACTTGAAGACAGAATTGTAAAAAAAGAATTTTTAAAATGGTCAAAATCATGTATTTGCCCGCCTGAAGCCTTTCGCTGTGTCTGTGGAAACAACCATCAGCTGGGAAAAATTTTAACTAAAAAACCGATTATGGCGCAGGAAGATGAGCTGAGAGAAAATGCAAGAAGCCGTAGTGCAAAAATGCGTCTGTTTCAAATGGATGTAAAATGAGTGAAAAGAACGACCTGTTAGATGAAATTGATACCTTAGTTACTTCAAAACAGAAGTTAGGGCTCAATTATTTTTTATATATGCTGCTGGTATTGACTTTTATAGCAATGTTTGCGTTTCCTAAGATTTATATTACACAGCAGATTTACTTTAAAAGTAGAGATATTGCAAAATTGAAAATAGAGTATGATACGCTCAAAGAAGAAAACAAGCTCATCAGTGCCTCTGTTGAGTCGATAAAATTTAAAAATCAAATACTTGATACACTCTTTTAAGGAATTACAGTGATTCGTAAGTTTATAGAGTTTGCTATAGATAAACCGCTTTTAAATCATATATTATTACTATTTATTTTTATGCTCTCCATCTTTGCATACATAAATATTCCAAAAGAAATTTTTCCGCCTATGAATATGGATAAAATAACCATAAAAGGCGGTTATGCAGGAACATCGGCTGATATACTCGACAAGATGGTTGTGCAGACTATTGAAGATGATTTGCAAAATATTGATGAGCTTGAAGAGATAAAAAGCAGTATAAAAAACGGTTCATTCATTATCAGTGCAGATATCAAAAACGGCTCAAACAACATTACGGTGCTCAATGATGTTAAAGATGTAGTCAGTGGTGTAAAAAAAGATTTGCCGGCAGATATGAATGAACCTATTGCCAAAATTAAAACACATGCCTTTCCTCTTGTGTTAATAGCACTTTCAGGGGATGTTTCAAAAGAAATGTTACTTAAACGTGCAGATGAACTCAAAACTGAGTTGAGTAAGTTTAAAGATTTAAGCGACATAACAATCCGCGGGGATGCGGATGAAGAGCTGGATATAAAACTTAACCCTCAAAAAATAAGGGCTTATGGCCTTTCTTCAACATTAGTCATAGCCCAACTTTCAAAAATAAGCTCAATTTTTCCTATTGGAACTATCAAGCAAAAAGCAAATCATCTTTATATTTCGACATATAATGGTGAAAAAACAAAAGAAGCGGTTGCCAATACACTTATAGCTGTAGGTGGAAAAAAGGTTAAAATAGGTGATATTGCAGATGTTTCTTTTAAATTGAGCGATGAAGTAGAACTTTCTCACTACAATGGTGTGAGAAATGTTTCTATTAATGTAACAAAAAGTGAAAACGGTAATGCCATAGCTTTAGTAAAAGAGATAAGAAAGCTTTTAAAAAAGCAAAAAGCAAAACATTCTGACTTAAATTATAATATTTATACAGATACCTCTGTATGGATTAAAAACCGTCTCAATACAGTCTTTTCAAATATAATGTTTGGTTTAATGCTTGTCTTCTTGGCAATGCTTATTTTTATAAACAGGG
Source organism: uncultured Sulfurimonas sp. (assembly GCA_964504315.1). Classification (GTDB taxonomy): domain Bacteria; phylum Campylobacterota; class Campylobacteria; order Campylobacterales; family Sulfurimonadaceae; genus Sulfurimonas. Next base: position 2,042 of record CAZDEM010000095.1, on the reverse strand, counting down.
GTATTGCTTTTGTTGTGGCATTGGGAATCCCTGTAAGTTTTATGATAGGCCTTATAGTGACCGAGATACTCGGCGACAGTTTAAATATGCTCTCTCTTTTGGGGGCATTGATTGCGCTGGGAATGCTTGTTGATGAAGCGATAGTCGTTGCTGAAAATATTTACAGACACCTTGAAGAAGGCATGGACAGAAAAGAGGCTGTTGTAACCGGTGCAGCAGAGATGTTTCCTGCAGTACTGACTGCAACACTGACAACAGTTTTTGCATTTTTACCGATGCTGTTAATGACTGGTGAAATGGGTATGTTTATTAAAATAATTCCTATAATGATAACAGTGCTTTTGCTCTCTTCATTATTTGAAGCATTTTACTTTTTGCCATTACATGCGCATGATTTTTTAAAAGTTTCCAAAGAAGGAAGTTTTACGAAACGATTTTGGCAAAAAATGTACGTGTGGTACAGTAAAGCACTGCATTTTCTCTTTAGAAGAAAGTTTATTTCCCTTGCTTTCATTGTTTTGAGTATTATTTCTCTTGAATTTGTGATGATAAAAAATGCCAAGTTTCAGCTTTTTCCGGACTTTGACAATACTCAAATTTATGTATATGGGAAAGTCAATATAAATAATGAACTCAAAGATACTGAAAAGATAGTAACAAAACTTGAAAATATTATACTTAAAAATATTAATGGCGAAAATGTCTCCTCTGTTACGTCTGTAATAGGTTTCAAAATGGATGCCAAAAATAGAGCTGAACTGGGTGAAAATATGTTTCATATTTTTATTGATTTACATGAGAGAGCACCTGAAAACTTTTTTGATAAATATATAAGCCCTTATCTCTCAATCGAATATAATCCAAATGTCCAAACTCGTAAAAAAGATGCAAAAGAGATAGCTAAAGAAATTAAAAAAGTATTGGCAGATCAGCAATCAAAGTTTGAAGAGTTGGTTGTTAAAGTTCCCGGTGCCGGTGTTATAGCCCATGATGTTGAAATCGGCTTGAGTGCCAAGGATGGCAAAAATGTTGTATCGTATCTCAAAACCTTAGAAAAAGAGTTATCCGGCATCAAAGGTGTCTATAATATAGCTGATGATGCAACCTTGGGAGAGAAAGAATTAAAGTTACATGTAAACAGATACGGGCAGGAGTTGGGCTTTACAGAGCAGGATATTTCCAATGAATTACGAGCATATTACCTCAAAGGAGAGTATGGAAAACTCTTTAATGATAAAGGTTTGGTGCGCATACGGCTTGAAAGTAATATTGATAAAGATATAAATTCAATAAATACAATAGAACTGCAAATTCCTGCATCAGATAAATACGTAGCATTAAAAGATATATGTGATTTTGAGTATATACAAAGTTTTGTAACATTGAAAAAAGAAGATGGAAAAAGAGTGCGCAGCCTCTATGCTTCTACTGATAAAAAAATCATTACATCATCTGAACTGATGCAAAAAATCAAACCTACGCTTGAAAAGTTTAAAAAAGAGGGCATTGTTGTAGATATAAAAGGCGAAGAAAAAGAGAATAATAAAAACAAAAAAGAGATGATGCAGTCTGCACTCATAGCAATCTTTCTGATTTTTATTACACTTGTGTGGCTCTTTGATTCTATAAAAAAATCTTTAATTGTTATCAGTACCATTCCTCTAGTTCTTCTTGGTGTTTATGTTGGACACTGGCTTATGGGACTCAATCTTACAATGCCGGGACTTATCGGTATAGTAGGACTTGCCGGAGTAGTTGTCAATGACGGACTTATCATGGTGGATTTTATTAAAAATGCCAAAGATACTGAAGATCTGATGAACAGGGCTAAAACAAGACTCAGACCGATTCTGCTGACATCACTGACAACAGTGCTTGGCCTTTTAACACTCATCTTCTTTGCATCTGGCCAAGCAAAAATAGTACAACCAATGGCCGTATCTTTAGGATACGGTATTGCATGGGCAACAGTACTGAACTTACTGTATGTTCCACTGCTTTATGCCGTTGTATATAGAATTAAAGCACCACAAGAAAATAAA
>CAZDEM010000094.1:0-7415 GCA_964504315.1 uncultured Sulfurimonas sp. | reverse complement strand
TCCTTTAGATGAAGAGAGTATAAAAAAATCAACTTATACGCCTGAAGAGTGGTGGCACAATAAATTTGGACATAACCAACATAACATCTAAAGTACTTACAGCCAGACACCATTTTTTATATAATATGCAACCGGATAATAACTTACTAACACTACATATAAAGTCGTAAAAAGAAGCGATATTTTATATTTTGCATTTTCATCTTCTTTGCTAAAAAAAATAAGCCCGAGAACGATACCGTAAAAAGTACCGATAAATAAAAATATATACAAAAAATAACCTACATAGCTATAATCTTTTTGAAGCAGACAAAAAGGACAGTGATGTGTCGGCAGTTCATAAATATATGTTCCAAAAAAGGCAATGAGAGAAACTAAGGCGATAATAGCAAACAATAAATTCATAAGTGAGAACAGATATCTGTTTTTAATTATATATGCAATTATAATGAAAACAAAAACAGCATAAAAACTGCTCAAGAGAACAATTGGATTGATATTAAGCAGATGAGCCATATAAGTGCCGTCAGTTGTAGAAAAAATAGCCCCGCAACAATCTACAACACTTTTAGTATCTATAGAAAAAAACATCATACTTTCTAAACCTATTTCAAGCATAAGCAGAAAATATGCAAATATATAAACTTTAAATTTCAATTTTAGATATATCTGTTTTTCTGATTTCATATCTTCATTATTAAGCACCAGCCAGTAAGCAAAAATATATAAATTTATAATTTTGAGTATAAGCAGATAGGTTCCGTACCCGGTAGCATTGACTACACCGGCTCCACACATTGCACCCGGTAAAATATTGGAGATATTATCAAGCGTAAAAATAAAAAATACAAATAACAGGACTTTAATGTAAAAAATAAATTTAATAATAATAGCAACAAGATAGCTCTGCTTCTCCAAATTATACTGAAGAGTGGTTGTGGCATCAAAATCATATTTCAAAACTATTTTTACGCTATAGTAAAATGCAATAGACGCAAAAATAAGAAAAAGCAGATTGAGTATATTTATAGTCAATACTTCAGGGGTCAGGAGCATATCACTTTCCTGTCTAGTTTCCCATTATGTATCTCTACAATTCTGTCCACAAAATCCAAATCAAAAAAGAGCGGGTCATGTGTAGCAACAATAATAGTTTTCTTTAAAGATTTCAATTCCTTAAGTATCTGTATAAATTCTTTGGAGAGTTTTTCATCCAAATTTGCTGTTGGCTCATCCGCCAAAATAATTTTTGGATTATTTACATTTGCCCGGGCAATTGCAGTTCTTTGCTGCTCACCGCCGGACAAATTCTTCACTGTTATATCCTTTTTATGCTCAATTTGAAACATCTCCATAACAGATTCCAGCTTTACATGTAACTCTTTTTCATCTAAATTCAATGGGACCAAAGGCAAAGTGATGTTATCTTCTACACTTAAAGTCGGAATCAGATTGTATTTTTGAAAGATAAAACCGATGTTATCTCTTCTGTATTGGCTGCAAAAATGATCCGGTAGTTTTGATATATGTTTATTATCTACCAAAACATCACCACTTGTCGGTTTTAAAAGTCCGGCTATTAATGAAAGAATGGTACTTTTTCCACTGCCACTCACACCTTTTAAAATAATAAGCTCACCCTCACCAAATTCCAAATCAATGTTGTCCAGAGCTTTAATATCCTTGCCATACACTTTACTTACATGTTGAAGTTTTATCATCTTATTACCTCGTCAGCATCAAGAGTAGCAACTCTCCATGAAGGAATCACTGTTGCAAACATATATACAGGTACACTCAACAAGAAGAGTAGCAGTAATATTTCATAATCAACTACAAAAGGAAGCGTAAAATTATTACTAATATCATTATAGTCTATAAATATATTTTTTATTATCGGGGCATTTAAAATATATACAAAAAACAATGCTGCTATAATGCCTATAATGTATGAAAAAAAAGAAATAATTAAACCTTCATACAATCTTGCTTGAAGGACATCTTCGATTCTCCACCCTATTGCTTTGAGTATGCCTATCTCTTTTTTTTCTTCACTGCTGAGTCCGCTTGATTTATCATAGATAATTATGAAAAATGTAAAGAGTGTTATGATAAATAAAATGAGAAATATGGAACTTTTATAATTAAATTGACTCTCTAGGGCTGTTTTCAAATCCTTCCTGGCGACAACTTTAAATGTTGGAAACAAGTTTTGAATTTTCAGCATCACAGAAGCGACTTCTGCCGGGTTATCTACTGCCACTGCCAAATCTGTAACTTCTGTGTTTTTATAGCCGAAAATCTCTCTTAGGGTATCTTTACTCATAACTATCATATCATTTGACTCTAACTGAGTTGCAGCTTTAAACGTTCCGGCTATAGAAATTTTTTTAACTGCTAGATCAGGGGTGATAAAATTAAAATATTCACCATAATAACTTTGATTCATTATTTTTTTCACACCCTCACCAATCAGCATTGATGAAGCATTAAGCTCACTGTTTTTTACAATATTTGCCAATGTAGCATTATACTGATTTTCAAATTCATCAATACCGACTAAAATAAATTTTGCATTCATGTGTTTAAAATTATAATATCCCCATACTCTTGAGACAACATCGCCGACACCTTTAATATTTAAAATAGTATCTATGACATTTTCATCAACAGTAGTATCTCTGCCAGCTTTTTGATTCGTTATAATTATCTGAGGTTGGGCATCAACAGTTGATTCAAATTCATACTTTAATGAATTTTGCACAAAGAAAAATGATGCTAAAACAGCGATGAGCAGTGTTAATACTATGGCTATAAATATATTTTTTGATTTATATCGTAAAATATAATTAATTGCATATTCAAGAAGATAAAAATTGATTTTTTTCATGGTAATGTCTTTATATAATTGTTTTTTAGTGCCAAGTTTACATTAGAAATAGTCGTTATTTTTATAAACTCTTTTTTCTCTGTAATCTCTGTCTGCGTAAGAGTATGTCCATATTGCAAATAAAATATCACCACTCCTAAAAAAAGAAGCAAAGTGCTACATGTAAAGATACAAAAACGGCTTTTTTTATTCATCTAATTTATACACTGCTTCAGGTTTTATCTCATCAAATTTGAGTATTTTCTTGCCTTTATGGTCAAGATAGAATCGTTTTGCAGACTCTTCATCTTTAAAAGCTATCAGCTCATTTCCCATCGGTCCATAAACATCGCTCCCCATGACATAATAGGCTTTTTTGGCATATATAACTTTTTGCGTGTAATACTCTTGAACCAACATATCTTTTATATTGTTTGGATGCTCAAAATAGTACTTCATCATATCTTTTATGCCATCAAATGACACATTCTTATCATTATATTCTATACGCGAAATCCACCTTGGGTATTTATACAAAAGCATGCCGCATACAGGACATTTGTCTTCTTTGGTAACAGTCAATTTTTTATATTGATTGTGTTTCCCGGACGCTCTTTTCACATCCCACAAATAAAGACTTAAAGCCTCTGCATATTTTTTATTGAGCGATGGACAAATCTTTTTTCTAAGAAATGCTTCATGAAGTTCTTCATAACTTTTGTATCTATTCACATCGACATGGAAACATTTTTTCTTATAAATCTTTTCACCCATAGGATAAAGCTTTTTCTCTTTTACGGCTTGTGAATAATTTGGATAAGAAAAAAGTAAAGTAGCAAAAATAAAAGAAAAAATAAAAAGTTTAAAAATCGACATAAGACCACCTAATAAATAAGATATATTTTAGTAATTAAATCTTATCGAAATAGTGTTAATTTAGCGTTAAAATTACTTAGGAACTCTTAAAATCATTAATCTTCTTACAAACAGCACCAAAAGAGCCAAAGCCAAGAGTTTAAAATCTATTTCACTCGCTATATGGACATTTTCAAAAGTATCACTTTGTGTTGCTTCTGCACCTAAAGCTTGCATTGAAAGTATCTTTGGAACATAAACTGCTGAAAACATAAGTGAAGAAAATATAACTGTAACTGCTGCTGCAAAACTTATAGCATCTCTTTGCCCCATTTTATAAGCCATTGACTCATATACGGCTACAAAAGCTGCTACAAAATAAGTCCAGTATGAAAATCTATGAAAAATTTCGCCCATAATTATACCCGCATTATAATGGTCTATAAGTAAATTTACCGTGATTTTATCTGTATGAAAAACTACAGGAGCAACAATAGCACCTAAAACCAAAACAGCCCCAAATGTAGCTGCTAAAACAATAAAATATGCAAAATCCAAATAAATATTTCTTTTCATTTTCTAAAACCTTTATAATTTCTATACTTCTAATGTAAATCCACGGTCAAACGAGCTGTAATCTTTGTAAAACTCTATGGACTTAAAATCTTTTTCTTGTATGTGTGTCCGTATTTTATCTTGTTGGTCATAACCCATCTCACAGCTAAAAAACTTAATCTTTTGCTTTAAGACTTCATCAAGGAGTTCTTTAATAATTTCATCGCCGACCGTACCGCCAAATAAGGCATTTTGAGGCTCATATGAGAGGTTTGATTCTAAATCAACACCCTCTTCAATATAAGGCGGATTTGAAACTAGATAGTCAATTTTTTCATTAACAGGTTCGAGTAATGAGCCAAGACGCAGCTCAATACACTCCTGCAGTCCAAATTTTTCTATATTTTTCTGAGCTACATCCAAAGCTTTTTGAGATATGTCAACAGCTATAATTTTAGAATTTTTAAAAGTTTTTGCAAGTATTATAGAGATGATGCCGCTGCCGACTCCTACCTCTGCAAAAGTCAAAGCACTGTTTCTATCAGGTACATTTTTTAGTACTTCATCTATAAGCAGTTCTGTTTCAGGTCTGGGAATTAAAGCACCCTCATCTATATAAAACTCTTCACTGTAAAAACTGACTGAATTTGTGATATATTCAAGAGGTTCATTTTTCACTCTTCTCTCAACCCATTTTAAAAGCTGCTGTGTTTCTTTTACTTCACTGTTTTGATGGGTAATCAGCCATAATTCATCTACCTCAAGATGCATCATCAAAAGAAGCTGTGCTTCTCTTGCGGCTCTTGGTATATGAGGACCCAGTATTTGTGTTATTTCACGGAGTACATCTTTTACTATATATCTGCTTCGCATTTACCCTCTGTACCACTTTTTTCTATATAACCGACATCAACACCAAGCTCTTTTAATCGCTCTATCACCGGAGGATGCGTATAATGAAAAAAGATATATAACGGATGTGACAGCGGAAAACTTTTATTTTCATTCACCAATTTCTTCAAAGCATTTGCAAGTTCAATGGATCCTGCACTGCCGCCGAGTTCACTGCCCATTTTATCTGCCTCGTATTCGTTATGACGGCTGACTATTCCCATTATCGGCATCATAATGAAGCCTAATACCGGCATAAACAACATGAGTAAAATCATGATGACATACGGCTCTTTTGCAAGTCCAAGTTCCATATAAAGTGAATCCGGCAGATTACCGAAAATCGCAAACATTGCAAAGAGCATAGCACCGACTAAAGCGATATTTTTATAAATATCACCGTGTGCAAAGTGTCCGAGTTCATGTCCAAGTACTGCCAAAAGTTCTTTAGTCGTGAGTTTTTTCAGTAATGTATCAAACAAAACAACTCTTTTGGCTTTTCCAAATCCACCAAAATATGCATTAAGCCTATTATCACGTTTGCTTGCATCACTCACAAAAACACCCGAACTTACAAACCCTGTTTTATCCATCAGTTCTTGTATTTTGACATCAAGCGCTTCATCTTGAAGCGGTGTGAGTTTATCAAAGAACATTGCACGAAATGCCGGGTAAAGCATATTTATCAAAATAACAATAGCAAAAATGAATAAAAAACTCCATAGCCACCAAAGCTGAGAGTGTGAAATAATTTCATAAATACCCCACACAACAAGCGAACCAAGCACAACTGTCATAACAAAAGAGATTAAAGTATCTTTTATCCATTGTCCAAGACTTGAGTTATTAAATCCGAACTTTGCGTCAATAACAAACTTTTCATAATAAGAAAACGGCAAAGATATAATATAGTTAATAACCACAAAGCTCATAACAATTGCTATATTCATCATCGCTTCATTTGCCATGGTATAGTATTCATTTACAATATATTTTATACCAAATCCAATCCACATGATAAAAACCAAATAATCAACAAAAGTATTTATAATTGAGAGTTTTTCTTTTGCAACGGCATAATTTCCCGCTTTTAAAAAATCTGCAGCAGACAATAGAACCGGTGTTTTTCTTTTAATAAGGTTTATATACCCTATTTGCATTACACTTGTATATATCATTACTAATACATACAAACTGTATATACCTACTATTGTCATTATCATACTCTTACCGCCTTATTTTAATTGAGAAATTATAGCCAAAACTTATCTAATAGGAATACTTTTACTTAGTGGTACTATTGTAATTTTATCTTTTACGGAAATAACATCTCCCTTGTCATTATATACATTATATGCAATCATGTATATTACTCCTAAAAGTAATCCTGCAATGATTACAGCCCACACAATTCTCTTTTTTTCACCTTTTAATGTATTATAATCACCTATATCTTCTAATCTCGGTTCTGACATTCTACATCCTTTTTTATAATAATTTTGTGAGATTATATCAAAAACAGATATAGAAGATGTGATAAAAAAAAGCTAATTTGACGATTTAAGTCTATTTTTTATTTTATTTTATCGTCACATTTTATTCTAAAATGTAATCAACAACTTTAGATTCGACTGTTACCTCTTTTATAAGAGCAACAACCTTTAAATGCTCTTCATGAACTGCATAAGTTTTTAAATCTTCTTCACTCTCAAAGGTCGAGTAAAGTGACAAGTCCATAGCTCTGTCTGATTCATTAAAATTTATACCGACTTCAATAGTTTTGAGCACATCTATACTTTTTTCCAAACTTTCGAGCTTATCTTTTACCTTTGCTATATTCAAAGCTTTATTTTCATCTTTAAATTTAAACATCACTATATGAACTACCATTTTTTCAACCTTCAAAAAATTTATTATCTTCTTGAAATCTTAGCAAACATTTTATAATATTTTGATAACATAACACTATGAAAGAATTATACGGTGTCGGAATTTTATTTTTTTATTTTTTAAAGTGGCCGATTGCCATCGCCTATCCATACATGTTAACACATGGACTACTTCACAACTATATTTTAGATGTTTTGTGGGTGTACTGCATTTTTTTAATTTTGAAAGACCTTACCATATACCTCAAAAAAAATAGATGAAGAATGGGTATTGTGTATCTTAATATAAAGTCCGATAAATATATTAATAATTTTTTTTCTTAATATCGTTCTTATATTTTTGCTAGCATCATAAT
>CAZDEM010000093.1:0-7438 GCA_964504315.1 uncultured Sulfurimonas sp. | reverse complement strand
TGATATTTTTATTGATGTGTATGTCAAAGCAACCATTTATTTTACAGATGCAAAAAGTTATGTTGCTGTAAAAAAATCAGCACTTTCATTTTTTAATAATGAGTGGGTGGTTTTTGTTCCAAATGAAGAACAAAAGAGTGAAGAGGGAGTGCCTTATGCTCCTCAGGTTGTTGAAATTGTTGCACAGGATGATGAATATGTCGGTATCAAGGGCTTGGAACTTGGAGAAAAATATGTAAGTGGTGAGAGTTATTATGTAAAATCTGCACTGCTAAAATCATCTCTTGGTGACGGGGACTAGGCATGTTGGATAAACTCATAGAGCTTTCGCTCAAATACAAAATTTTAGTACTTGTTGCCTTTATAGCCATTACCGCATTTGGTTACAGGGCATACACGCAGATTCCTATTGATGCGTTTCCAGACATTACACCCAAACAGGTTGTCATTTATACGGAAAGTCCGGGAAATTCTGCTGAAGATATAGAAAAGCTCATCACTTACCCGATAGAGTCAGTTGTTTCTGGTATGGCCGGGGTGAAGCTTATTATGTCAAACTCCATTTTTGGACTTTCCTATGTTTCGGTCTTTTTTGACGAGACAAAAGATATCTACTTTTTACGACAACTTGTTTCTGAGCGTCTTGCAAATGTAGATATTCCAAAAGGCTGGGGGAAACCTGTGCTTGGGCCAAATACAACAGGTCTCGGACAGGTTTTTTGGTATCAGGTGCAAGATACAAGCGGAAAATATACACTGCAGCAATTAAAAGAGATGCAGGAGTACATCGTCACGCCTCTTTTTAAAAGTGTCAGCGGTGTGGAAGAAGTTATAGGCTGGGGCGGTTATGAGAAACAATATAATGTTTTAATAGACACTAAAAAGTTACAAGACTTCGGCATTACTTATGATGATATAATTCAAGCTCTGCAAAAGTCAAACCAGGCTGCAGGCGGACAGTATTTAGAGTTTAACCGCGAACAGTATCTTATTCGCGGAGCAGGTCTGTATAAAACTCTTGACGATATAAGAAATACCGTCATAAAACCAAGTCAAGGGCAGGCTGTTACTATCGGTGATGTGGCAAAAGTAATGCCGGGAGTGGGTCCAAGATTTGGAGCGGTGAGTATCGACGGCAGTGAAGCTGTCATGGGTATGGTATTACAGCGAACGGCTACCAATGCGGCCAAAGTTGTCGAGCGTATCAAAGAAAAAATTGAGACAGTAAACAGTGCCCTGCCTGAGGGTGTCAAAATAGCCACCATTTATGATAGAACAATAATTACCCATAAAGCGGTACATACTATGACCTCAGCACTTTTAAGCGGTATGGTTTTAGTCGCTATTGTGTTGTTTTTGTTTTTATTTGAGCTGCGTAGTGCTTTTATTGTTATTCTTTCTCTGCCGTTGTCTCTGCTGATTGCATTTTTACTGATGGATTATTATCATCTTTCAGCCAATCTTATGAGTTTAAGCGGTTTGGCGATTGCTGTGGGAATGATAGTTGATGGTACTATTGTTATCGTAGAAAATAGTTTTAGACTGCTGCATGATGAACCTCATAAAGATAAATTGAGTGTTGTGAGTGAGGCTGCAAAAGGTGTTGCTAAACCGGTAACTTTTGCCGTATTAATTATTGCCGCGGTATTCATTCCTCTGCTTTCACTTGACGGACTAGCCGGAAAACTCTACACACCTATGGCACTTAATATTGTGTTTGTTATGTTTGGGTCTCTTTTAGTTGCTCTTGTTTTAGTGCCTGTTTTGATTTTGATGCTTTTAAAACCGACAAAATCGGCTGAAAATGTTGTGATGCGGTCAATTAAAAAGTTCTATACACCTGCTTTGGTATTTGCATTAGAGAATGCAAAAAAGATTTTAGCAGTTGTGAGTGTAGTCTTTATTGTTTTAGCCTATATGCTTACACAGCAGGGACGGGAGTTTTTACCTTCGCTGAATGAAGAGTCTATTATGTACAGGGTTGTAGCCATTCCGGGTACGGCACTTACACAGTCTATAGGTGTTTCAGAGGATTTAGAAAAGTATATACTTAAAAATTATTCTAAAGATGTCAGCTCTGTTCTTACAATGATAGGTCGAAGTGAAAAAGGAGAGACGGCACAGGCAAACTATATGGAAGTTCTTTTGACGCTCAAGCCTGACATTAAAGACCTGCTTGCTCTTACAAAAAAGATGAGTGAAGATTTAGAGCATCAGTTCAGTTTTGTACAGTTTATTCCCACACAGCCTATTGCAATGCGTATAGAAGAGCTGCTTGAAGGTGTCAAAGCAGAACTTGCCATAAAAATTTACGGTGAGAATCAAAAAGAGCTCGATAGAATTGCCAAAGATATTCAAAACACCATTAAAAATGTGGACGGATTGGAGCGCATGGAAGTAGAATCACAGCTCGGTCAGGCACAGATTAAGATTATTCCCGATTATCTCTCTCTTGCACGATACGGCATAAGTGTAGAAGATGTAATGCAGGTTATTCGCAACGGTATCGGTGAAGAAGGTATCACGCAAAAAATTGAGGGGATTAAAAGATTTCCTATAGTTGCCAAAATAAAGGGAGCAAAACAAGATATCGAGTCTATTAAAAATGTAACTCTGCGTGCAAGCAACGGAAATATTGTCAGACTCAAAGATGTGTGTAAAATTACCATCGTACAGGGTGCTTCTTTTATAAAAAGAGAAAACCTCAGCCGTTATATGGTTGTGTCTATGGATGTAGAAGGGCGTGATACGGCTTCCTTCGTCGCCGAGGCCAATAAACTGATAAAAGAAAAAGTTAAAATGCCCGCAGGATATTATATAGGCTGGGCAGGTGACTTTAAAAATATGCAAGAAGCAACGCAAAAGCTTATGATTATTATTCCTATAACACTTCTTTTGGTTATTTTACTCCTTTATACGGCATTTAATTCCCTTGCAAAATCGATGATTATTCTTTTAAATGTGCCTTTTGGTTTTATCGGCGGAATCATTGCTCTGCTTATCGGTGGAATATATTTGTCGGTTTCGGCAATAGTAGGCTTTTTGGCTATTTTTGCCATTGCGATACTCAACGGTATTGTACTTGTGAGTTTTATAGATGAACTGCGGGTTAAATATCCTGATGTAGATTTGAAGATACTCTTAAAAGATGCAACACTGCTGCGTTTAAGACCTGTACTTATGACAGCATTTACAACACTTTTTGGAATCTTACCGTTATTGTATGCGACAGGAGTAGGAAGTGAGATACAGTACCCCCTTGCGGTTGTAATTACCGGCGGAATTGTCAGTTCAACACTTTTGACATTGCTGATACTGCCGTCAACATACCTGTTTTTTTATGAAAAAAAGAAAAGTTAGGTACTGCTAACACTTCACTAACTCTGTTGTGTGATAATACCAACATCAAAACAAGGGAAACCGGTTTTGAGAAGCAAAATGTTTCTTTAGAAAACAAGGAAAGCTTGTTTGAGAAATTTAAATTATACACAAAGGATTTAAGATGAAATTTGCAAAAATTACATTATCAGTAGCTCTACTCGGAGCATTAACATTAGGTATGGCAGATGATACTGCTACAACAGATACAACAAGTACAATTGATGCTCAAATAGAGGCAATTCAAACTGCACCGGCACAAGAGCGTGTACAACTTATGAATGAGTTTAAACAAAAACTTATGACTATGAATCAAGAAGAGCGTATGGCGGCAATCACTCAAATGCAGGAAAAAATGCAAGCAAAAGCTGGTGGTGCTCAGGAGTTTGGCGTAAATACAGCAACAATGGCAAAAGATATGACTAAAACAAGAGCGCAAGAGATGCAAATGCAAACAAATGAGCAAATGAGTCAAATGCAAAATATGAATCAACAACAAGCTGGCAGTCAGTTTATACAAACTGGTGGAGCATCTGCTGGATCACCTGCTGGATCACCGAGCTTAAATACAAATATGATGGGTCGCTAGTTTCAATTTAATTGTAATATAATTATAGTCGCTTTGATCGAGCGACTATTATTTTAGGAGAAAAAATGAAAAATAAATTAATTTTACTAACACTGGGATTATTCTCAACAAGTTTGTTTGCCTATTCAGATTCTGATATGGACGGTGTAATCAACAGTGTTGATCAGTGTCCCAATACACCTTTAACAGAATTGGTAGATATTAAAGGTTGTCCTATAAAAAGTCTGGTATCAGCACATCATTTTGATGTTATAGTGGGTGCAAACTATTCCGGATCTAATTATGCGTCATTAAATCAAACCGATACTTATTCAAGTTCTCTTCAGGTTGATTATTACTATAAAAACTTCTCTTTGCAAGCTTCTACATCATATTATAAAACTGATAGCAATGGATATAGTGATAAGGGAATGAATGACTCTTTTATCGGTGCTTCATACCAATTTAAACTACTTCAATCTCTCTCTTTACGCGTGGGTGCGGGAGCACTTTTACCAACATATAATACAGCACTCAATAATAATAATACAGACTATACTGCTTCAGCAAATCTTAGTTATTCATTAGGTAAAGCCAATATATTTGGCGGATATGCATACACAATGATTAATGATGATGATATAGCAGGTACTGTGGCATACCAAAATACAAATGCCTTTAGCGGTGGTTTAGGCTATTCGCTTACTAATAAGTTATATATGAGTGCTTATTATGCTGTATCAAATAGTATTTATACAAATACAGTAGATATACAAACAGCATCATTATATGGATATTATAGTTTTAATGCACACTGGTTTTCAACATTCTCTTATGCTTATGGTTTAAGCACGAGTGCGAGCAATAATGCAGCATCAATAAAACTCGGGTATTATTTCTAGGAATCACAGATGCAAAAACATATACTTTTACTCGAAGATGATTATGAGCTGGCACAAACATTAAAAGAGCTTCTGCAAAGCAGTGCTTACAGTGTTGATATGGTGCACAGTGGCAATGATGCAATTGATGCATCATATGATAATGAGTATGATTTGTATGTTTTTGATATAAATGTGCCGGATATGAGCGGTATTGAGCTTTTAGATAGCTTGAGAAATGCGGATGATACAACACCGGCTATCTTTATAAGTGCTTTAGTAGATTTAAATTCTATCTCTAAAGCCTTTGAAGTTGGAGCAGATGATTATCTGAAAAAGCCATTTTTTCCCGAAGAACTGCTTATTCGTGTCAATGCAAAACTCTCTCAAGCCAATAAAGATATAATATATAAAAATCTGAGATATTCAAGTGAAAAAAAAGAACTGTATAAAAATGATAAAATAGTCTCTCTTGGGGAAGTCCAAGAGTGCTTATGTGATGTTTTTATGCAAAATATCGGCAACGTACTGGATAAAACTATATTAATGGACTGTCTTGTAAATCCGTCGGATGCAGCACTTCGCGTTGCGCTTAATAAGTTTAAACATATAACAGGTGTAACAATTAAAAATATTCGCGGGGTAGGATACATTCTTGAAAAAAGTTGAAAAAGAGTCGCTGCTCAAGAGTTTTTTTCTCTTCTTCTTATCGCAAACACTCTTGGCAGGTGCTCTTTTTTTTCTCAACTATCAAAAAGAGACGCAGACGCTCGATGAAAATATATTTTCAACAATGAGACTTTGCAGTTTCTCTTTGAAGTGCAGTGAATTCCAACTCGACTTTACTCCCATAAAAAAACATGAACTTTATAGACTTTACAAAGATGATGATAGTTTAAGTGCTTACTTTTCTATTCCAAACTCAACGAAAAACAGCCTGAAAGTGTATCTGCCAAAAGAGAAGTATATTCAAAAAATTGACGCTTTGCAAAAGACGCTTTTAGTGAATTTTTTCATTGTTATTTGTATCATAGCAATATTATCTTTTCTCTTTGCTTTGTATGCACTCTCTCCTCTAAGAAAAGCTTTACATGTAACAGAAGAGTTTATAAAAGATATTTTACATGATTTTAATACACCTCTTTCCACTCTTCGTTTGAATGTTTCTATGTTAAAAAGTGAGACAGGAGAAAATTCTAAAATTGACAGAATAGAAAATTCTGTGCAAAATATTTTAAATCTGCAATCAAATCTTCGTTCTTATCTGCACTCTCATGATACGCAAAAAGAGCTGTTTGATTTAAGAACATTACTTAATAACAGAGTTGCTTTCATTGATGGCAGTTATAGGGATATTGATTTTATTGTAGAAGTTGACAATGTACAGCTCAATACAAATAAAGATGCTTTTACAAGGATTATAGATAACTTAATAACAAATGCAGCCAAATACAATAAAAAAGACGGTAAAGTAATGCTCACATTTCATAAGAGTGTTTTAAAAATACAAGACACAGGCAAAGGCATTAAAAATCCAAAACGTGTTTTTGAAAGGTTTTATAAAGAACAGGACAGAGGCATAGGCATAGGACTGCATATTGTAAAAAAACTTTGTGAAGAACTAGACATTGCTATATCCTTGGAAAGTGAAGTCAATAAAGGCACAATATTTCAACTCAATCTCAAAAATATCATATAAGATTTTAACAAAATACTCAGTATAATCTTTTTATGATTTCCCAAGACTCCATAGAAGCTCTCAAAGCTCGACTTGATATTGTTGATGTTGTAGGCAGCTATATAGAGCTGAAAAAAGCAGGCGGTAATTTTAAAGCGCCTTGTCCTTTTCATGATGAAAAATCTCCCTCATTTGTTGTAAGTCCGCAGAAGCAAATATTTCACTGTTTTGGATGTTTGCCACCCTATCAAAAAATTATTACACCCAATGGCTATAAAGAGATCAAAGATATAAGTGTCGGAGATAAAGTTTTTGCTGCTAATGGAGTAGAAACTGAGGTTATTGAGACAGTTCACCATACAAGTGAGTTTGAT
The DNA here is from genome assembly GCA_964504315.1 of uncultured Sulfurimonas sp. Lineage (GTDB taxonomy): Bacteria > Campylobacterota > Campylobacteria > Campylobacterales > Sulfurimonadaceae > Sulfurimonas. The sequence continues at coordinate 559 of CAZDEM010000093.1, read as the reverse complement.
ATTCTTTCGTTTGTAACTTCACTGAGCGTAAAGCCATCATGTTTCACGCAAAATCATGATATGTTAGTTGTAAAAAAAGAAGATGCTATTGCAAAACTTCCCTATTTGCGAATTGAAAAAAAGAGACCGTTAAAGTTTTACGGTCGCATAAAGAAAACGCAACGAGAGTATGATTTGGCAATTAAAAGAGAATTTGCAAATCATATAAAAATTGGAGATTATTTTTTATATCCAATAAGAAGAGAATTGCGCCAAGATAAGTTTATGGATGTGTCAAATTTATGGGATAAAAAGCAGTTTGGACCTAATGTAGAGAAGATTGAGACTATTGAAATATCTGAAGATTTTATGTGGTTGGCAGGCTTTTATGTAGCAGAAGGAAGTACTTATAGAGGGGGGATTAAATTTTCTCTTTCGATAAAAGAACAGAAGTATGCTGATAATATTGTAAGAATAGTTCAAAATATTTTTAATAAAGAGGCTAAACTTTTTTTCAGACAGAGTAGAAAAAATTCTTTGGAAGTTACGATATCAAGCACAAATTTGGAGCATATATTTC
>CAZDEM010000092.1:0-7496 GCA_964504315.1 uncultured Sulfurimonas sp. | reverse complement strand
GTTTTCAAACGCTAAAGCGTGACTTAGAAAAAAACTAAATTTTTTTCTGTAACCTGGGCTGATAGGCTCTAATGTAAATCTTCTGCAGCTTGTATCATAGAGCAAAAGTGCTCTGCATACAGAGCAGCACTACCTACGAGTACACCGTCAACATTTTCTACTTTCAAAATATCTTTGACATTGTTTACTTTTACGCTGCCGCCGTATAAAAGCGGTGCAGATGATTTTTTCTTCAGCTCTTTATGTATATCTTGTATATCTTCGAGTGTCGGTACTTTTCCCGTGCCTATTGCCCATACAGGTTCATATGCAATGATTAGGTTTTCATACTCCGTGTCAATGCCTTCATATTGATTATAGATATATGTAAGCATTTCTTCTTTTGAAGACTCCCTCACTGCAAGAGGTTCTCCGACACAATAGACAATTTTAAAACCCTGTTCTTTAAAATACTCAAACTTTTTAGCGATGAACTCTTGTGTTTCACCTAAAATATGACGGCGTTCACTATGTCCTATAAGTATAGTTTTAATTGAAAACTCGTTTAAATGATCAAGTCCTATTTCCCCGGTAAAAGCACCATGCTCTACAGGGTAGGCATTTTGCGCTCCGATAGTTATCTTGGTGTCATAACCGTCAAGTGATGATGTTGCAGGAAAAACCAGAACCTCTTGTGAACTGTTTTGTACACATGTTTGCAATTGTTTTATATACTCATGTGTCCCACTTCTTGTAAGGTTTGTTTTCAAATTCGCTGCAATTATCATCTTTTAGTCCTTTGTTTGAGTCATTTTAATCATTAGCGGTTCAACACCGGGAAGCGTTTTACCTTCTAAAAGTTCCAGCGAAGCACCGCCTCCTGTTGAGATAAAGCTAATATCTTCATCAACACCGACTCTTTGCACCAAGTCAGCCGTATCTCCGCCGCCGACAACAGTTGTAGAGTAGCTGTCTGCCACAAAATGCGCTATCTTAGATGAACCTCTTGCAAATTTATCCATTTCATAGACACCCATAGGTCCATTCCATAAAATAGTCTGCACATCATTGAGCCCTTCTCTGTAAAGTCTCACAGTGGCCGGACCAATATCCAGTCCCATCCATTCATGCGGAATTTCCTGTGCGGTTACAATTTTACTTACCGAATCTTCTGAGAACTTTTGTGCTGCAACAACATCAACCGGCAGATAAAACTTCACACCGAGTTTTTTAGCTTCATCCATTATATGCTGTGCTTCTTCAAGCAAATCATCTTCTACCAAAGAAGCTCCGATCTCATAGCCCATCTGCTTTAAAAATGTAAAAGCCATACCGCCGCCGATAAAAATCTTATCTACTTTTGGAAGTAAATTAACGAGAGCTTCAAGTTTTCCAGAAACTTTACTCCCGCCTACAATAGCAGCGAAAGGACGTACGGGATTGTTCATCAGTTTAGAAAAAAAGTTTATTTCTCTCTCGAGTAAAAAGCCTGCAGCTTTATGCTCATTATCAAAAAACTTTGTAATACCATGAACAGAAGCATGCGCGCGATGACTTACACCAAAAGCATCATTCACATAAAACTCTGCCATTGAGGCAAGTTTTTTTGACAACTCTTCATCATCTTTTGTTTCACCCGGTTCAAAACGTAAATTTTCAAGCAACAGCACTTCATGGCGCGGAAGTTTGCGTGCTATTTGCATTGTCACATCATCTACTACACCCGGTGCTAATTCAACATGACGTTTTAAAAGCTGCTGCAGTCTTCTTGCTATCGGTGCCATAGAGTATTTTTCTACAACCTCACTTTTTGGACGTCCAAAATGTGATGCTAAAATAACAGCACAATCCTGGTCAAGACAATAATTTATAGTAGAAATAGCAGAACGAATCCGACGGTCATCCGCGATATTGCCAAATTCATCCATCGGTACATTAAAATCACATCTTATAAAAACTTTTTTATCTTTTAAATTTAATTTTTTCAGTTGTAGTAGTTCCAAATTGTTTCCTATTTTGAAATATGGAGTGCCATATCTAAGAGTCTTGATGAATATCCCCACTCATTGTCATACCATGCCATAACTTTTATCATATTGCCGCCGATAACCTGTGTCAAATCTTCTGCGACGATTGAGCTATAGTTACACCCTACAAAATCCTGAGAAACTCTCATCTCTTTGTCCATCAGTAAAAGACCTTTAAGTCTCGTATTTGCCATTTCATTAAATACAGCAGTCACTTCTTCTTTTGTTGTGTTTTTTGAAACAACAACATTTAAATCAACCATGGAAACGTCAGGCGTTGGAACACGTACTGACTGGCCATGAAGCTTGCCTTCAAGCTGAGGCATAACAAGACTGATGGCTTTTGCGGCACCTGTCGTTGTAGGAATCATATTTATAGCACCGGCACGTGCACGACGTTTGTCTTTTGTATGCTTTACATCTAAAATATTTTGATCATTTGTGTAAGAGTGAATAGTCGTCATCAAACCTTTTTCAATACCAAAAGCATCGTCAAGCACACGGGCAACAGGACCAAGACAGTTTGTAGTACATGAAGCGTTTGATACTATTTTTTGTCCAGCGTACTGTTCTTCATTTACACCCATTACAAATGTCGGTGTCGCTTTGTCTTTTGCCGGAGCAGAGAAAAGAACTTTTTGAATACCATTGTCAATATGCACCTGTGCAGACTCTTGTGTTAAAAACACACCCGTACACTCTAAAACCATATCAGCGCCGCAATCAGCAAACTTCAGATTTTTAGGGTCACGGTCAGAAAAAACTCTTATTTTTTTACCGTCAATTGCAATATTTTCATCATCAAGCTGCACAACTTCGCTCTCAAATGTTCCGTGAACAGAATCATTTTTCAACAGATACATCATCATATCTATACTTGCAGTGTCGTTTATAGCTACAACTTCCACATCATCTCTTTTGTGTGCAATACGTGCTACACAACGACCTATTCTACCAAATCCATTAATTGCTATTTTTAGTGCCATTATATATCCTATATAAAATAATTGGGTAATTTTATCCAAAATTAGTTATAATTCGCATTAAATGAAAACAATAGCACTTTACGGAGGTTCATTTGACCCTCCACACCTCGCGCATGAGGCAATAGTCAAGGCTTTAAGAGAACTGGATTTTATAGATAAAGTGGTAGTGATGCCTACTTTTTTAAATCCGTTTAAAGAAACTTTTACAGCTCCGGCTGAGCTGCGATTACAATGGCTCAAAGATATTTTTTCATCTTATGAAGATGTCCAAGTCAGCTCGTATGAAGTCGATTTGAAAAAAAAAGTACCGACTATTGAGACGGTAAAATATTTACTCAATAGTTACGACAAAGTTTATTTGGTTATTGGCGCTGATAATTTAAAGTCACTGCATCAATGGTATAAATTTGATGCACTAAAAAGAGTGGTAACATTTATAGTTGTAACAAGAGATGAAATTGCTATACCAAAAAATTTCATTCGACTTGATTTACATGAAGATATTTCTTCATCAGATTTAAGAAAAAATTTTGACAGCTTAAAAATACCAAAAAAAGTTAGAGATAAAATAACACAATATTACAAGGAACACAATGCAAAACAGAATACAAAAAATAGCAGATACACTCGATAAGAACAAGGCCGAATCTATAGAGGTTTTTGACCTCCGTGATAAAAACTACTTTGTAGATTATGCCATTATAGCTTCTTCACTTGGACAAAAGCATACAACTGCACTTTTAGACCATTTAAAAAATGACTTGAAGCCAGAAGAACATTTTAATAATGTTGATGAGAGCGGTGACTGGGTTGTCGTTGACTTAGGCGATATACTTATTCATATTATGACTCCAGAATACAGAATCAAATACGATATGGAAACATTTCTAGGTGCACTAGGGAGTCACTAAAGCCTCTTTTTGTTTATCTAAAATATCTTTATAGTTGTATATAGATTCAACATATTTTACAGGTTCTGCTCCTCTTGCATATCCGTATTTCAGATTTCTGTAATACTTTTTTTGTGAAAGCAGCGGCAGGACTATTTTCAAATCACTCCAAACATTCTGATTTAAACCAAGTTTTTTTGCCAATCTTTGCGCATCTTTTATATGTCCCATACCTATATTGTAAGCGGCAAGTGCAAATTTCAATCTGTTTTCGCCCTCTACCTCTTTTGGAACAAATTTTATCATCTGTTTGAGATGTCTTGTGCCGCCAATAACACTCTGTTTGGGATTAAGTCTGTTTTTAACGCCTAAGATTTTTGCTGTACGCTTTGTCAGCATCATCAAACCGCGCACGCCTGTAAAACTTTTCGCCCGCGGATTCCAGTGTGATTCCTGATACGAAACAGAGGCTAAAAGCGTCCATGGAATTTTAAATTTTTTAGCGGCATTTTCAAAATACTTTTTATATTTGGGCAGTCTGCTTTTCATCCTTTTATAAAACATTTTTGTATTATAATAATCAAAAAAGAGAATGTAGCTGTAATAGTGGTCTTTTAACTGCGTCATCATTCCTTTTTGATTATAATCATTCAGCCAGGCATACATATCTGCTTCAAGTTTTTTTTCATTTTTTGGTAATAACCATGCCAGTTGTTCTCTGCCACTGACAGAAAAGGCAAGGGCAATTTCAGGGAAGTATCGTAAATTCAGTGCATAAATATTTGAATCGGCTACTGTACAGTCTATTTCATGGTTAGCAACTTTTTCAAGCAGTTCTTCTGTAGAGTATTCTGAGGTTGTTGTCGCATTTATTTCAAATCCGTCTGCTTGAAGTGATTTGATTGTTTCGCTGTAACTTGTGTCATCTCCTACCATGATGCTCAGTCCTGCCAAGTCTTCAACATCTCTTGGAAACTTTGAACCGCGAAGCATACCTCTGTTACATATCACCTGTTCTTGTACTTCAAAATAAGAAGGACCAAAATGAAATTTCTGTTCTCTTTGTGATGTTTTTGCCAAAGATGCCGATGTTATATGAATATTGGGATTTTTAGATAATTCGATAGCTTCTTTAATAGTATGTGCGGCGGTAATATTGAGATCTACACCCAAATGGTCTGCATATGATTTGAGTAAATCATATTCAAACCCCTGCGGTCCTTCCGTCCCTATATAATACGTTGAAGGAGCATTTAAAAGCACCACATTCAAGTTCTTTGTTTGTTTGATTCTATCTAAAATAGAAAGCTCTCTTTTTTTTGTATATGGTACATATGCAGTATGGCTCAACCAGCCAAATGCAAAAAAAGAAAGTGCAAAGAAGAGGAGTAAAAAGCTGTAAAGGTATTTATTCATTGCATTAGTTTACATTTTTAAACTTATGCGAATATAAAACGATTGACTCCATTTTCATACTCATGTGCTAAGACTTCTCCATGAGCTTTTAATATAGAATCAACAAGATACAGTCCTAACCCAAAGCTGTTTTTTGATGGGTTTTCTTTTGTAAAAGGCTCTATATAATACTGCAAAGGATGCGCCAGGCACTCGCCTTTATTTTCAAAACAAAGTTCATTTTTGTCATTCATAAGAATTGTTATATGCGCATCTGTTGAATATTTCATCGCATTATCTATCATGTTTTTAATAGCTGTTGTATAGAGTCTGTAATTTACATGTACCTTTATTTTTCCACTGATTTTCACTGTTACATGCTCTTTGTCAACCATAGCCATATCTATGGCACCGTCTATAACATCAAGCAGCCTGTACTCAGAAAAATCTTTTTTATCATCCAGACTTGTCACCTCTTCTATCATGGCAAATTCAGTAACAAGCGTCTCTAAACGTTTAAAAATAGAGCTGAACCTGTCTCTTTGTTTTTGAGAATCGAGCATCTGCGTTGCAATAGTCCCCTTGGCAATCGGCGTTTTCAGTTCATGCATCAGATTTCTCAAAAAGAGCGTGCGGGATTCTAAAATAGTATTTATTTTTTGTCGTGCATATTCAAGTTCATTGGCAACGGCACCAATTTCATCATCTCTGTTTGTTTTAAAAGATATGTCCATATTTCCATTACCGTAAAGTTCAATCTTTTTTCTCAATCTGATTAATGGGCGTAATCTTTGCAGTATTAAAATAAAAGAGAGGCTGATAATCATAAATATTGTAATATATGAATAAAGCAGATTAATATAACTGTATGGCTTTAGTTCATTGTCTTTAATCAAAATATCGCCGTTTGGCGTCTCTATATGAAAATATATCCCTCTTTTGTACTCAATCATTGTCGCTCTGAGGTTTGTCACAACATTTTTGGTATATAAACCTTTGTCGTTTATAAGCAGTGAAGTATTAAAACTTTTAAAACCCTCCCTCTTGAGAATTTTACCTTTGGCAAATATCTCTTTTTTAGGTTTTTCATCTTTTGTTACTTCTAAATTATACACCGCTAAATTGGCTTCAAGCATAATTTCAGAACTTTGGCGCTGCTGATGCTCACGATAAATTTGAGTAATTACAGAGTATTTTGTAAAAATATGGTTGATATACTGTTCTTTGTTGAGTTTGTAAAACTCCCAAAAGATTGCACTTAGACTCGTCAAAGAGACAATAAGCGCAAAAAGTACGGTGAGTAAAACAGCGTGGCGTTTTATCATTTGAGCAGTTTGTACCCTACACCGCGCACAGATTCTATAAGAGATTTGTCTCCGAGTTTGTTTCTAATACGTCCGACCATAACATCTATACTTTTGTTGGATGAGTCTTCATTGATGGCATTGACGTTATGAATCAAATCTTCACGTGAAACGACTAAGCCCTGTTTGCTAATCATATAGGATAATATGCCGAACTCTGCATTAGTAAGATCTATATTACGACCTTTATAGGTAATAGTCATTGTTGATTTATCGCATTTAAAATCACTTTTAGACTCGGCTTTTTCTTCACTTTTTGCTTCATAACGGCGCAGTACCGAGTGAATTCGTGCTTCGAGTTCTCTCGGGTCATACGGTTTTGGCAGATAATCATCCGCACCGAGTTCGAGTGCTTTTATTTTATCCGTTACATCACTTCTCGCACTTGAGATAATTATAGGAATATCCTGACGCTCGCGAATAGCCTCGCACACTTCCAATCCATCCATACCCGGTAAAGTAAGATCCAATATTACCAAGTCAAAAGGTTCCAGTTTTAATATACTTACCGCTTTAAAAGGGTCATCTTCGGTGATAACCTCAAACTCAAATTGTTCAAGATACTCTGTAAGTATCTCCGCCAGTTCCAAGTCATCTTCAATCATTAATATTTTTTGCATAATTTATTTTAACTAATATAATCTAATATTGAGTTAATAACCAAGCAGTAATGTTATATGATATGCCAAAAATGCAAGAACATATGCCGTTATGGTAGTAAATGCCAGTAAATAGAAGAAATATTTAATCCCTCCTGCTTCACGTGTAAAGACAATCGAAGCTGCAAAACAGGGCAGATATACCATAATAATCACTATAAATGCCACAGCTGATGCAAAAGAGATATTTTTGCTT
>CAZDEM010000091.1:0-7520 GCA_964504315.1 uncultured Sulfurimonas sp. | reverse complement strand
ACCTCAACCAAAAACTTTTCTAAAAAACCTGTATCTACTTCTATACCCTCTTCTTCCATTTTCAGTAGTGTATGAATAAAAGGAATTTCGACCGTTTTTGCTTCTTCTATAAGATGTGTAGCATCCTGTAATTCAAGTTTTTTCAAAAAAAGTTTATAAAGTTTTCTTGTTATAAAAGCATCCTCTGCAGCATATACACAGGCATCATCAAGTTCCACGGTAGAAAAATTTTCACCTTTTTTTACTGTATCTTTAAAATGAACCATTTCATGACCTAACAGTTTGTCTGAAAGTTTATCCAGACTGAGTGCTGATTCCGGATTAATCAACCATGCTAAAATCATACTGTCACAATACACGGGTAAATCTTTTTCTTCTAAAAAGCGTGTCACAAAATGCAAATCAAATTTTATATTGTGACCCACTACTTTAGAATTAAAAATACGGCGCATTGCCTGTTTTGCAACATCTTTGCTCACCTGATCTGCAACACCGAGATAAAAATGCCCAAAAGGAACATAATAGGCCTCTTCATCATTAAAAGAAAAACTAAAACCTACGAGTTTATTATTAATATAATCGAGTCCTGTTGTTTCTGTATCAAAAGCAACTACGGTCTCTTTATTAAGCTTATCAAGAACACTGTTGAGTTCTTTTTCATCAGTGAGCAGTGTTGCTTTAAATTCTAACTTTGAAGCTTTTTGCTCACATGACTCTTGCAGTTTTTTTGCACTCTCTTGACGTTCGGGGCTCACCATGTTTTTTGCATGAAGTGTTCTGAGAATTGCATTTTGTTCATACTTGACAAGCTCGTCATAAATATTTAAAAACGGATTTTGTACATCCATTTTATATTCTTCAAAATCAAACTCTTTACAGTCAAAAACATTAGGATGCAGAGTTACAAGCTCTTTTGACATGTAAGCCTGTTCACGTGATTCTATAAGTTTTTTTTGTGTTGCACCTTTGATTTCATCAATATGCGCATAAATATTATCGAGCGTACCGTATTCTTTTAAAAGTTTCTCAGCACCGACCTTTCCTATACCTTTAACACCAGGTACATTGTCCGCACTGTCTCCGAGTATGGACTGGTAATCTATAAACTGCTTCGGTGTTACGCCGTACTTGTCATAACATGCTTTTTCGTTTACATATTTTTTTTTGATGGCATCGACAATAACTACTTTATCATCATCTATAAGCTGGTACAGGTCTTTGTCATGGGAGACAACCCTTACTTTACAACCTTTCTCTTTTGCACAGCGAACAATTGTTGCGATAATATCATCTGCTTCAAAACCGCTTTTACCGAGTGTTTTGTAGCCCATCTTGTTTATCCACTCTATAGCAACGGGAAGCTGCTCTGTAAGTTCCGGCGGAGGGGCACTGCGGTTTGCTTTATAATTAACATCTATTTCATTTCGAAATGTATCACCCTTGGAATCTATGGCAAATATTATATAATCACTGTCATGCTCTTTTTGCAATGTTGAAATAAAATTTGTAAAACCTGTCAAAAGCCCGGTAGGAAAACCGTCTTTTGTACGCAGGTGTTGAGGAAGAGCATAAAAACTTCTAAAGAAAAAACCAAATGTATCTATAACTGTAACAGTTTTGCTCATTCAGATGCCTTAAGCGCATCGAGCATATCATTTATTGTTTCTTTGAGCAGGTTTTCATCATATCCTGCATCACTTGTGCGTCTAAGTCCAAAATTAATCGCCTGTTCTGATAATGGAGCATTAACTGGTAACACAGTTTTTACTATATTTAAAGCAGTCGAATACTCCTTAATATCATCCGGTGCTGCAGATGGGTTGTCTGCATAATGAATCATCTCTACAAACTCTGTATCAAATCCCCAATGCTGAAACACTTCTGCCGTAACCTCTGCACTCGTAACGTCTACGTAAGATTTTTCTACCTGTGCCAAATTATTTGAATGCTGGGCTTCTGATTTAAAGCTCATATCTTCATCTTCTTGAATAACATCACTTGCAATTAATATTTTTCCAGTCTCTTGTAGAAATGCAGCTAAATAGAGTTTGTCAGCTTTTTGTTTATCTACTTTAGAATACCATTTACGAATAAGTGTTGCCTGCATTGCAGATACCTCGGCAAATTTTTCACTTGTGATTCCATAAGGCTGCATATCTACATTTAAAAGTTTACGAACAGAATTTCCAAGTGCAATAGATCGTGTCATACTCATTCCAAAAAGGGAAACAGCCTGTGTAACATTTCTAATCTCTCTGCCAAATCCATAAAGTGGAGAATTAGCATTTTTAAGCAAATTGGCAACTATCATGGGATCACCTTCTATAACCTTTGCCAAGTCACCAATTCCAGCTTCTTCATCTGCGTATACACGGTTAATATCAATAATGGTTTTTGAAAGAGGAGGAAGCGATTTAATACTCTCAATTATTGAGCTTTTCATCACATAAGCCTTTATTTTTCTCTTATTATATCATATTGTGCTAAAATGTTTTTATAAGATATATTATTAAGGTAATTAGAATGGAAACAGGTGATAAGAGTTTAACCGGTTTAACACAAGAAGAAGTACAAGAACGTCTTAAAAAGTATGGCTATAATGAACTCAATGAAAAAGAGGAAAGCTGGGTACATCGTCTCTTTAGAAGATTTTGGGGACCTATTCCGTGGATGATAGAAGCCGCAGCGGTACTTTCCGCTCTTGCACACAGATGGGAAGACTTTACTATTATTACAATTTTACTTTTTGTCAATGCCATAGTGGACTTTTACCAAGAAGCAAAAGCACTCAATGCCATCTCTGTGCTGAAGAAGAAACTTGCTCGCAAGGCTGTCGTTTTACGCGATGGAAAGTGGCAGGAGATAGATGCCAAAGAGATTGTTCCTGATGATATCATAAAAATTAAAATCGGTGATATTGTTCCGGCTGATGTCAAACTCCTCAGCGGGGGAGACTTTTTACTGGTTGATCAATCTGCACTTACGGGAGAATCACTGCCTGTTCATAAAAAAGTAGGAGATGATTTATATGCTAATGCCATTATAAAACAAGGCGAAATGCTTGCCACTGTTACAGCAACTGCAAAAAACACCTACTTTGGTAAAACAGTGGGACTTGTTGCAAAAGCACAAAATGAAGAAGTCAGCCATTTCCAAAAAATGGTTATTAAAGTCGGAAATTTTTTAATTCTGTTAACAATTGCAATGATTGCAATCATTATCTATCACGGTATTAAAACTCATCAGCCAACAATAGAGCTCTTAGTTTTTGCTCTTGTATTAACCATATCTGCCATTCCTGTGGCAATGCCTGCAGTACTTACCGTAACAATGGCTATCGGCGCACAGGTTTTGGCTGCAAAACAGGCAATTGTCAGTCGTTTGGCTGCCATTGAAGAAGTAGCAGGTATGGACGTATTATGTTCTGACAAAACGGGAACACTTACTCAAAACCGCATGAGTCTGGCAGAACCGTATCTTGCAAATGACTACACGGCACAAGAACTTATGATTTATGCAGCACTTGCCAGTAAAGAAGAAAATCAAGATCCTATTGAAAAACCTATATTTGATTATATCCATCAAAATAAATTAGAAGGCAAATTACCGCTGCAAAAAATGAAAAAGTTTCTTCCTTTTGATCCTGTCCACAAAAGAACAGAAGGCATATATGAGGGTAAAGATTGTGAGTTAATTTACACCAAAGGGGCGCCTCAAGTCATTATAGAACAAAGTAATGATAAAGAGTTTGATAAAGAACAAGCCTATAAACAAGTTGAAGAATTTGCTTCAAAAGGGTTTAGAACCTTAGGTGTTGCATTTCGTAAATGTGAAGAGGATATCTACCACTTTGTCGGTCTTATCCCTCTTTTTGATCCGCCACGTGAGGATTCTGTAGAAGCCATTAAAGAGGCAAAAGCCAAGGGTATTGCTGTTAAAATGGTTACCGGCGATAATATTGCCGTTGCCAAATACATTGCTTCTTTATTAAATATCGGTGCAAAGATACAGGATATTCATACACTCAAAGGGGAATCTATTGAAGAGTATATTTATCTCTCAAAAATTCTCGCTAAGGCCATTACAGAATCAATCCATCCAAGTGCTTCTAAAAATGAAATTGATGAAAGTGTGAAAAAAATAGTACAAAAGGTACAAAAAGAGCTCTATAATATGCCGCTGCCTAAAGGAAGCGTCAAAAAGCATGAATCAGAAATCGTCGCACTTATCGAAGATGCTGACGGTTTTGCACAGGTCTTTCCTGAAGATAAATATTTTATAGTAGATGAGCTGCAAAAAGCGAACCATATCGTCGGTATGACAGGGGACGGAGTCAATGATGCCCCTGCACTTAAAAAAGCAGATTGCGGGATTGCCGTCAGTGGGGCAACAGATGCAGCCCGCGCGGCAGCAGATATTGTACTGATGGCACCGGGACTTACTGTTATAATTGATGCTATAAAACAGGCACGCCAAATATTTGAAAGAATGAAAAGTTATACGATTTTTCGTATTGCGGAGACTATCCGTGTCATTATATTTATGACGCTGGCAATTGTTATTTATGATTTTTACCCTATTACGGCGTTAATGATTATCATCTTGGCACTCTTAAATGATATTCCTATTATGACAATAGCCTACGATAATACAAAACTGCGTGAAACTCCTGTACGATGGGATATGAAAGAAGTTTTTGTTTTAGCATCCTGGCTTGGAATAGCAGGTGTTATTTCTTCTTTTATGCTCTTTTGGATTTTAATCTCATTGATGCATCTGCCGCTTGACTTTGTGCAGAGTGCATTTTTTGCAAAACTTGTTATTGCGGGACATGGAACTATTTACAATACCCGTATTGATGACTGGTTTTTCAAACGTCCCTGGCCGTCCTGGACTCTTTTTAATGCGACATTTTTCAGTCGCGTCGCCGGAACAATCATTGCAGTTTACGGTTTTGGTTTAATGGAACCTATAGGCTGGGAATGGGGTATGTGGATGTGGGCATATGCTCTTATCTGGTTTGTATTTAATGATGTCGTTAAGATGGGTGTTTTGAGATACTACAGAAAAAAATATAACGAAGATATTATATAAGGAGACGGCAATGAATACACTAAATAAACTCAGTCGAAGAGATGCTATAAAAGCTATGGGTGCAGTAAGTGCCTCTCTTTTGCTCTCAACTTCAGCACAGGCAAAAACAAAACTCTCCCAGCCGGCAAGCCATAAAAAAGTAAAGATTGTCATTGCAGGAGGAGGAACAGGTGGAATGATAGCTGCCGCACGTCTGAGAAGATCTGCTCCCAATGCACACATTACACTCATTGCTCCAAATAAAACGCATCTGTATCAGTCCGGACAAATGTTTGTAGCTGCCGGTTTATATATACAAGATGATAACGAACGTAAAACAACTGAACTTTTAGAAGATAAGGTCGAATGGCTTCAAGAGCGTGTCACTGCCTTTCATCCAAAAAACAATTCTCTGACAACCGACAAAAGCGGCGATATTTCTTATGACTACCTTGTAGTTGCTCTTGGTGTGGAGTATAACTATGAAGCTATTGAGGGTTTAAATAAGGATATGATAGGCAAAGACGGCATTGCAAGTGTTTATACCAATGATACGATTGAGGGCAGTGCCACAGGCGGAGATATTACAAACCAATGGTTTAAAGAGATTCGCCGGCATGCCCAAAAGAAAAAAACAAAAATAGTATGCACTGAGCCAAATACCCCGATTAAAGGTGTTGGAACAAGCTTAGATATTCTTTTTTTAGGCAATGATATTTTTCGAGGAAAAGGACCTTTTAGTAAACGTAATGTAGTGAAAAATATAGAATTTAGTTTTGCACAACCCAACAATACACTTTTCCCCTTTGCAAAGTTTAACACCGTGATAGAAAAAAGAATAAAAAACGAAAAAAACATTACTCCTTTATATGAGCATCAGCTCAAAGCTGTGGATGCCAAAAATAAAATTGCTACTTTTCTCTCAAACAATAAAAAAATAGATATTACCTATGATTTCTTACATGTAGTGCCTCCTATGCGTGCTCCAAAAGTCTTTAGAGATTCACCGCTCGCACTCAAAGACGGTAAATATCAGGGATATATGAATGTCGATGCACAAACATTACGGCATAAAGAGTACAAAAATGTGTTTGGTCTTGGAGATATACTGGGCATACCACTTGGCAAGACGGGAGGTTCTGCGCAAGAACAAGCCGTTGTCATTCAAGATAATTTAGCCGCGGCAATAGAGAATAAACCGCTTCCTATGGAATATAACGGTTATACAGTCTCTCCTATAAAAACAAAATTCGGTGAGGTTTTACTTGCAGAATTTAATGAAAAAGAAGCACTGCCTACTTTTTGGATGAGCCCCTACAAACCAAGATGGATATGGTGGGAACTTAACTTACATGTAATGAGAAAAGCCTACTTTTCCCTAATGATGAGAGGAATGATGTAATGAAAAAAAATGAAACAGTACTGCCTTGGGAACATCCAAAACTTCAAGAAGAAGACCCAGAGTCTTTAAAACTTATTGAAACTATTATGAAAAGCCCGACATATGCGATGGCTGAAGAGGATATGGATTTTTTAAATTCATATGAAGCCAGAGGTATTCGACTTGAACTTGATTACCTAAAACCTGAATTAAAAATGAAACAGTACGGTGTTGAGCATACTATAGTTGTCTTTGGAAGTGCGCGCATAGTAGAAAAAGAGACAGCAATGAAACGACTTTCTGCGATCCAAGAAATGCTGCAAAAAAAGCCAAACAACAGAGACATTTTACATGAACTTTACGTTGCAGAGCGCATGGTGGGAAAAAGTATCTACTATGACGATGCCAGAAAACTTGGGCAACTTATAGGAAAAAGCGGAGAAAGTGCCGAGGATTGCCGTGTCACAGTAATGACAGGGGGCGGTCCCGGTATTATGGAAGCGGCAAACCGCGGTGCTTATGATGTAGGCGCTAAAAGTATAGGACTCAATATTAAACTTCCGCATGAGCAGTACCCAAACCCTTACATAACACCCGACTTGTGTTTTTTATTTCGTTATTTTGCCATTAGAAAACTACACTTTTTAAACCGTGCAAAAGCATTGGTAATTTACCCAGGAGGTTTTGGAACGTTTGATGAACTGTTTGAAACATTGACACTGATTCAAACAAGAAAAACGCAAAAAATACCGGTTGTTCTTGTCGGAAAAAGCTACTGGGACAAAGCAATTGATTTTGAGTTTTTAAAAGATGAAGGTGTTATTGCTCCACAGGATTTAGATATTACTATATTTGCAGATAATGCAGATGAAGCGTGGAAGTATATTTTAGCATGGCATAAAAAACAGGGAACTCCTCTCTATAACTAGATAATGATTAGGTAGTATACATGGATATATATTTTGCAGTTTTAAACTTTACGCTTTCAGGAGCTATCGGACTTATCGGCATACTTACTCTCAACAAAGTAAGCACACCTAAAGAAGTTCTTTTTGCTCTTTTACCC
>CAZDEM010000090.1:0-7544 GCA_964504315.1 uncultured Sulfurimonas sp. | reverse complement strand
GTTTTGCCATAGAAGAGATGACGGAGATAAAGTCTATTGTCATCTGTTAAAATCGGAAGTAAGGTTGTAAAACAATTCAGCCTAGACTAAAGTCTAGGTTCCGAAAGACTTCCAAGATTACAGAAAATATTTAGTTTTTTCTAGTAACATTTTAGTGTCTAAAACTGCTCTTCGGAAGCAAGGTTTTAACCTTGCCTATTTAGGTTTGAAAAGTAATAGGAAAGATATATGAAAAAAAAGGCGATCGTTTCTGCCTGCATACTGGGTAAATATTGCAGGTATGACGGCAAAACGAAAAAAATAAATGCAGTAACAGAAGCTTTAAAAGAGTATGAAATCATTCCTTTTTGTCCTGAGGCACCGCTTTTTGGTACGCCAAGAGAACGCATTAACGTTGTGGATATAAACGGAAAAAATAGAATTGTAACAGATGAGACAAACAAAGATGTTACACAGCTTTTAGAAGATGAAATAAACACTTTTATAAAATTACATCCAAAAGTTGACCGTATCATTCTCAAGTCCAAATCACCAAGCTGCGGCTTCGGCACTACACCGATTCTCAATAAGGAAAAAGAGACCATAAAACTGGACAACGGCATTGCTGCAGAGCTTATGAGAAAATATTATGAAGATATCAAAATAGAAGATGAATTAAATTTTATGAAACATAATCCAAACGAGTCAAATTGACATACCAGTCTTCTCTGTAATACTGACGAGACGGTTTAAGATACACTGTAAAAGCATCCTCAAAGCACTCGATTTTCTTGATGTAATTTTCAGGAATCTCAAGGGTATTTTCACAAATACTTTTTGCACACGCATCATCTAAATCATAAAAAAACTCTAACTCGGGATTGTTCGCATCTATAGTAAACTCTCTCTCATGCATTTTGTTTTTCTCCATTTTTAGTGGGTTTAAGTATTATAATATATTTTTATTACAAAACACTTACAAAAAACATTAATTTGTATTTAAATTCTTTTTTATGATGAAATAAATGTACTTTTGTTCACTCTCTTTTGGAGTAACATGTGTGTACTCTTCACTTTCAATAAGCTCTAAATTTTTTGGCAGCTCTTCTAACATTTTTTTATAATTGTAAGCTACAATATCAAGCCCTGCACATTGAATCTCTCCACCGACTCTAAAGGTACTGATGATGGCTGTTGCATTTTCTTTAAGTGAATCTGATAAAACTTCAAAGTATCTCTGTCTCTCTTTTTTAGATACCAGAAAATGAAAAACTGCTCTGTCATGCCATATATCAAACTTTTTTTGCGTACTAAAAGTTAATATATCAGAGCAGATATACTTTACATGTATATTGTTTACTCTGTTTTTTACAATTTCAAGTGAAGTTTTTGAAGTATCTAAGAGCGTTATATCGCTATAGCCGAGTTCAAGAAGATTATCTACAATAAACGAAGCACCGCATCCGGCATCAATAATCGCAGCATCACTGCTTGCAAAAGAGCGAATTAAGTCAAGAGATTTTTTAGGAGAATTTTGATGCCACAGTACCTGCGTATAATCTTTTGTTTGAAATATATTTTCCCAATGTGCATTTCTAAACTTTTGAGCTGCTATTTTTGTAGCATAAAAGTTTGCTCCCTGTGTTGTTTCAGAAGTTGTATAGTGCGTCATCTCCGTACACTCTACATTTTCAAAACCGGCTTTTTGCATAAGTTCTATAAGTTCATTTTCTTTCATTGTTCCTGCCACGCAGTTTGCCCAGTCTTGTTCTCCTGAAGAAGTACAGCAAGAATCCTGCTCCAAAGTACAACAC
Source organism: uncultured Sulfurimonas sp. (assembly GCA_964504315.1). Classification (GTDB taxonomy): domain Bacteria; phylum Campylobacterota; class Campylobacteria; order Campylobacterales; family Sulfurimonadaceae; genus Sulfurimonas. Next base: position 5,751 of record CAZDEM010000090.1, on the reverse strand, counting down.
TCTGCTTCTTTTGATATATCTATCATGTCTGCAAAAGAAATTTTACCCTCCGGTTTTAAAACGCGGTAAATTTCAGCAAAAATGAACTCTTTACATGTAGTAAGGTTAATAGCTCCATTTGAAATAACAACATCAACACTCTCATCTTCAATGGCTATTGCTTCAAAACTGCTTTCTAAAATTTCAATATTTGAAAATTCTGCAAGCTTGGCATGTTCCTGGGCAAGTTCTACCATTTTTGGTGTAATGTCTACGCCAATAACTTTGCCATTGTCTCCTACATGTAAACGCGATACCAAAACATCAACACCAGCACCGCAGCCCAGGTCTAAAACTGTATCTCCTTCTTTTATGCCTGCATATGTAAAAGGGTTTCCAACAGCGGCGCAATATTGCCATATTTCTTTTGGCAGAGAATTTATCCACTCCTCTTTGTACCTATGTGCTATTGCATTGCCTAAGCCTTTATCCCAGCCAAAGTCTTTGTCAGGGTTTTGCGCTAATTCTGTATAAAGATTAATTATTTGAGTATTATCAGCCATTATTCTGCGTCCACAACTTTTTTAACAGTTCCCAGACCGTTGTCATAAGGGTACTGTGCTCTTACCCACCCTTTTAAACCTGCACTTAAATTATATACATGAGTGTAACCGAGTTTTTTCAGAGATTGTGCAGCAAAAAGGCTTCTTGCCCCCATACGAGTATAAACAACTATAGTTCTGCCCTTGTCTTTAATTTTATTCAGTATTTCAAACTCTAGGTTAGTGCGGGGAATTGCCAACATATCATCAGCATATATTTCACCTTCTGCACGTTGGATTACTTCCCGAACATCAAGAAGTGTAAAATCTTCTTCATTGTCTATCATTCTTTTTAAAACCGCAGGGGACATCTCAGGCACTTCACGACGAGCCTCTGTCATCATTTGATCTAATACTTTAAAACCTGTGCCGCTGCATGCGACTTGACCGCACTCAGTTGGGTTTTTCGCCTCATCACTCATATATTTTAGAACCGGCAAAGCAGAGATATCAGTCGTTTGCGGTGTTGTATTTTCTTTAGGAATCGGGCAGGAACCGGTTTCGCAAGCAGGAGCCTGTGCAATAGGTAAGTCGCAAACACCTGTAGAACAACTCTCGGCTGTCGGAGCAGATACGAACACTTTGCTGCCCCACTGAGGAAAAGTAAGCATAACAACTGCAAAAACAGTTACTATCGCCAAAAATGTTTTTCCGGCAAAAAAGCCTTGTTTGTCACAATCGCACTCTATATTTTTACTTGGCTTGAGCTTATCATACCAAGCATAGAGAAGTACCAAAATTGTAAATGCTACTAAGTAGTTATGATAAGGAGCCAGCCATGAAAATGAAGAAGCCAAAGAGCTCGAACCCGCTAATACCGCTAAGACAGGTGTTACACAACATAAAGATGCTGCTATTGTCGCACCTATGATTGTTATTATATTTTTATTTGCCATTGAAATAACCTTTATTTGTATTTAGCTTATTAGCTAAATTTCTATAAAAGTCTATAGTTAAAAGGCTTAAAGTAAAGTTAATTGTCTAAATTGCTAAATAGATATTTATCTAAAGTAATGCTTCAATATTTATTATATTCTCACCTTTTAAATCAATACCTTTTTGATCAATCGTGATTTCATTTGTCTTTAAAAAATCAAGTGCTTCCAATGTAGGAATATCAATCTCCAAAGACTCTTGTTTTATTAATATAAAATCTCCATTATGCACTCTAAAGACAGTTGCTGCAGGATAAGTGTGTTGAATATATGTAACAAATTTTTTTAGTAGATTATTTTCTTCAATCCAGGTATGGGTATTGTTAAATTTATCGAGCCCGTAAAGACAGAGTTTACTCGCAGTATAAGGTGCATTACTAAAAAGATTATTCTGTAGCATAAAATCAAGATATTCATAATTATAAGCATTTGTTGCCTGATCGCGGAAAAAATAAGAAAAACGTTCTTTTTCAAGCTCTGTTTTTGGTACTTGTGTAATAGATTTTGGTATTTCAACATTTACAAGAACTTTTACAGCACTTTGTACTACTTTTGGATGGAACTGCTTTTTTGATAGTTGCTGAAGTTCTTTGATTGCTTCGTTTATACTTTTATGGCCTTTATATATACGATTTGTTGTCATAGCATCAAAAGCGTCTGCTAAAATTAAAATATGTGATAGCAGTGAAATTTCATCCTCTTTTAAACCATTAGGATAACCATGACCATCATATCTTTCATGGTGGGCTATAATTATATCTGCATGTTTTTTGTACATAGGTATTTTGGAAAGAAGGTCATATCCTACTGTAACATGTTCTTGAATTAATTTGTATTCTAAAGTATTGAGCTTGCTTGGTTTTAATAGGATAGTATCGGGTGTAGCTAATTTACCTACATCATGTATAATAGCAGCCTGATAGAGTAATTCACAATCTTCTTCTGTACATTTCATATCTTTGGCAATTAGTTGGGAATAGTTGGCTACGCGTTGAGAGTGGCCGGCTGTATATGCGTCTCGATTATCAATCATCTGTACAAAAGCCAAAATTGTTTTTTCAAAGTTTTTTATTTTTTCATCTTCCATAGCTATAATCTTTTTAGTACGACTATCTACCATATCTTCAAGATGAAGTTTATAATTTATATTCTCTTGCCTCTGTATCAGTTTTGTCGCAGATTTATATAGTTCTTGATTCATTTGTGTGTAATCAACAGGTTTAATAATATATCCATTTACATTCATATGGATTGCATCAAGTAAGTAATTTGAATCACTATAAGCAGAAAGAATAATAATTTCTTGATTTGGATTTATCTCTTTTACTTTTTCTATCATTTGTAATCCATTCATTACAGGCATTTGAATATCACATATTAGAATGTCAAAATGGTTTTGTTTATACTTGTTTAATCCATCCAGACCATCTTTGGCACTTGTTACACATTTAAAAATTTTACTGAGATAAACTACTATTGACTTTCTTAAACCATCTTCATCTTCTACATATAAAATAGATAAATTTTGAGTAAACTTTTTAAGCTCAAGTAATGTTGTCATTATTTTCTACCAACTTATTCATAATCATTATCATATCTTCAAATGATATGGGCTTTTCCAAAGATATATTTCCATGTTCATTTTCGACACTTAGCATAGACCTTGATGCTGTTATAAACACAGTAAAAATATCCTTATTAAGCTCTTTTATTTTTTTCATCATGATGAATCCATCCATTTTTGGCATTAAAATATCTGTAATTACAATATCAAAATCTTTTGTTTTGGTGAATGTCTCAAGCCCTTCTTCTCCATTGCTGGCAACAATTACATTATCGAAAAATTTTCGTAAAAACAGTCCTGTTACTTCTCTGATTTCTTTTTCATCATCAACAAAAAGGACTTTTAAATTTCTAACTTTTTCTTTTAATTTTCTAATATCATTCATCATCTTTTCCTCTGTCGTCTATAGTAAAGGGCAATGCTATTTCAAAACATGCACCATCATTTTTGTTGTAGGTATTTAAAGTTCCGTTTAAATGTTTTTCTATGATTGTTTTACTTATATAAAGCCCTAATCCGGTGCCGCTTTTGTTGTCTTTTGTACTAAAGTAAGGATTAAATATCTTATCTTTTATTTTATCTTTAATTCCACCGGCATTATCACAAATAGAGATTATAAGTTTATTTTCATACTCTTGGAGTGTTATAAATATCTTTCTGTCATCTTTTCTATTTTCAATTAATGCGTCTTTTGCATTTTTAAGAATATTGATAATAACCTGCATAAGTTCTCTTGAGTATGTCTTTATTTTTTTATTATTTTCAAATCTACTTATAACTTCTATGTTGTTACTCTCTAAGGATTTTCCAATAATGCCGAAAGCTTCATTAAAAATATCTTGGGGAAGTGCTTCTTTGGCTATTTTGTCGGGCTTAAAAAAGTTTCTAAAGTCTTCTATTGTTTTTGAGAGCTCTTGAGTTTGGCGTATTATATCTTTTGCATTAGTCTTTAAAGTTTCTTGATCCAGTATATCAAGTTCTATATCTGCTAAAATATTATTTGCTCCCATCGCTATCATACTGAGTGGTTGTCTCCACTGATGGGCAATCATACTTATCATCTCTCCCATCTGGGCATGGCGTGACTGGGAGAGCATTAACTCATCTTTGTAAAACAGCTCTTTACTTATCATCTTTCTGCTGTTTTCAACCTCAAAAATAGTTTGTGTTAAAAGGTTTGCCTTGGCATGGGCCAAATAGGCCATAGCTCGCATCCTTAGACTGTTTTCTACCATTTTTCTGTTTCTAATAAGTGTATGGTTTAACTGTTTGGATGATTCTGAAACTATATCTTTATCATAACTGTTTTGCATAATCATCCTTTGTCTATAAGATCAATGCCACAGGGCAGAGTTTTTAAAAACTCTATAGCTTTTGCTACACTCTCACCCTCTATAACACTTCCGTGTTGCGGTAAGATTCTGTCTATTTCATAAGTATCCAGTTTATCTAAAAAACTTTTTAATATTTGATTACTCGGCATATATAACTGATGAAATGTTTTCATATTCTCAAGTAAGGCATCATTTTCAAACAGAGTCCATTCTTTGGATACACCACCAAAAAGATCTCCAGTAAAGAGCGATTTTGTTTTTTTGTCATAGGTAACAATTGCTCCCGGTGCGTGCAGATACGGAGCATAAATGAATTCTAATTCTCGTCCGCTCTTTAGAGTTATTTTGTAATCCTGATTATCTACAATGTAAATATCTGATTTTAATCCGTAATGTCTGATAAGTCTGGCAGTATTTGAATGAGCGGCTATTTGAAGATCTTTATTTTCAATAACATCTTCAACAATAGCCATGTTTCCACATACATCAGGGTCTTGATGCGAAGCAATAAGTAGGTTTATAGTTTTAAAATCAATAATCTCCAATACCTTTCTCATAATTGTAGGAAAATCAGGAATTGAACCAGTGTCAAAAAAAACAACTTCCTCATCATCTATCAATATATAAGAGTTGCAGTGGAGATTAGTCTCTTTTTCTTCAAACCCCACCCAGTAAATATCTCTTAAAACTGCCACCGCGCTCTCTGTATCTATTCTCATTCTAGACTCCTTGTTGTGTTTTTTCTATATTAAATGGCAACACGATTTCAAAGCATGCACCCTCATCATTATTGTAGGCATTTAGAGTTCCGTTTAAATGTTTATCTATAATAATTTTACTCATATAAAGACCTAAACCTGTACCATTTATTTTCTTTTTTGTAGTGAAATAGGGGTCAAATATTTTTTCAATGATATCTTTAGGTATTCCTCCTGCATTATCACAGATTTCAATTGTAACATTGTCAGTATTATCAGTTATTAAGATGGTTATTTTTTTATTTTCAATATTATTTTCAACTAATGCCTCTTTCGCATTTTTAATGATATTAATTAATACCTGCATTAATTCTCTTGAATATGTTTGAATTTTTTTCTTACTGTTAAACTTTCTAATTAATTGGATTTTATTGATTTGAAGAGATTTACCAACCATATTAAAAGTTTCATCAAAAATATCAGCAGGAAATACTTCTTCAACTATTCTTAGCGGTTTAAAAAAGTTTTTGAAATCATCAATTGTTTTTGAAAGTTCTTTTGTTTGGTTTAATATATTATCGGTAGTATTTTGTAAAGTCTTTTTATTTACCATATCCAGCTCAATATCAGCCATAATAT
>CAZDEM010000089.1:0-7559 GCA_964504315.1 uncultured Sulfurimonas sp. | reverse complement strand
TTTTAGATGATAACTCTACTATGTATATAGGTTATGACAATCAAAATGGGTATAAATATAAATCTATTGGAAAATATTTGGTAAAAAAAGGAGAAATTCCTTTAGAAAAAATTTCCCTGCAGAGTATTCGTAAATGGCTGGATGAACATCCATCAAGAATTGATGAAGTATTCAATTATAATAAATCTTTAGTCTTTTTTTCAAAGAGAGACAAATGTGCGACAGGTGCATTAGGGTTACAACTTCGTGAAAAAAGCTCTGTAGCAGTTGATAAAAAATATATTCCGTTAGGAAATATGGTATACTTATCGTCAAATTTAGGAAACAAAAAATTTAATAAAATTGTTTTTGCACAAGATACAGGCGGAGCTATTAAAGGTCCTATACGGGCAGATTTATTCTTAGGCAGCGGAGAGAATGCATTGGAAACTGCAGGAAAATTAAAATCACCGTTAAAACTTTGGTTATTTGTTCCAAATAAAAAAGAAGCAAAAGAATGAACAATTCATTAGAAAAATTTAACAGACTCGTAGAAGCGCTTGGTGAACTGCCGAGTATCGGAAAAAAATCGGCAACAAGACTTGCTTATCACATGATTATGAATGATACTTTTGCCGGTATGAAAATTGCACATGCAATAGAAGATGCCCTAGGAAGCTTGAAAAAATGTAAAGAGTGTGGTGGAATGAGTGAAGATGAGCTTTGTTATATCTGTTGTGATGAAACGAGGGATGCTTCTTTATTATGTATAGTTGAAAATGCTAAAGATATTTTGCTGTTAGAAGAAAATGGCTTGTTTGACGGTAAATACTTTGTCTTAGAGTCTCTAGAAGAGTTAAGTATGTCACATCTTGAGACAATTGTACAAAACGGAGTAAGTGAGGTGTTATTTGCCCTCACTCCTTCCATAGCTAATGATGCGGTAATACTTTATATAGAAGATAAACTTGGCATTTATGATTTGAATTTTTCTAAAATAGCGCAAGGTGTTCCAACAGGTGTGAGTTTGGAAAATATAGATTTATTGTCTTTAACAAGGGCATTAGAAGATAGGGTAAGGGTTTAAATGAAAGTTATAATATTATGTATAGTCAGTTTGTCAATGACACTTTTTGCACAGAGTTATCATGAAGTAGAAAAAATAAAAATGGATAATATCAAAAGTGACAAATCCAAAGAGAGTATGCAAAAATGGCTTGCCGGAAATTTTGCTTTGCAAACATATAAAGTAAATTATCTGCTTCCTTATGGACAAGCAAATAAAAAGTATGATTCAGGGGTTCCTGATGTACAATACAGTGATAAAGAAGCAGAACTGCAGGTAAGTTTAAAATTACAGGTTGCTCATAACCTTCTTGGACTAAAAGAGAAGTACTATGTATCGTATACGCATCAGGCTTTTTGGCAAATTTATATACAATCTTCTCCTTTTAGAGAGAGTATGTATAATCCTGAAGGTTTTGTAATTTTTCCAATTAGTGACAATGAATCTATGTTTCAATTGCGCTCATTAAAGTTCGCCATAGCTCATCGCTCAAACGGACAGGCAAACACCAGTAATGTTACATTTTCCAATGGACAGGTATTGGGAAATAAGTCCAGAAGTGTTAACTATATTTACTCAACACTGAGACTGCAGCATAAAACGCTTATTACAGACCTTACTCTTTGGTTGCCTTATCGAAGCGCAAATAATTTGAGTGACAATCCTGATTTAATGGACTACACGGGATATTCGAGTATTAAATTCACTTACTTTTATGATGAACATATGTTTACACTTATGGGAAGAGGTAATATAAGGACAGGGAACGGGGCAGTTGAGGCAACTTACTCTTATCCTCTAATGCATGATATAAATTTATATGCAAAAATTTTTAGCGGTTATACAGAGTCATTAATTGATTATAATCATTATATTACAAAATTTTCAATAGGCTTCAGTTTCTCACGATAAACTTCTAGTAAAGAAAACTTTTTTGCATCTCTTTTTTGATATCTTCTTTGTCAAGTTCAAAATTGCAAAAGAGTTCATTCGCCAAAACACCTTGTCCTAACAGCATATCTGAACCGTCTTTACATGTAAGCTGTTTTTCTTTGGCAAGCTGTAAGAAAGGTGTTAATTTTCCATAGATCGCATCTGCAACGTAGCGCGTGTTATCTAAGATATCTTCAATCATTTCTTTTGGTGCAGGAAAATTTTCATCTTTGAGCCCCGCACTTGTTGTATTGACTACCAAGTCATATTTTTCAATTATAAAACTATCCCAAGTATAACACTGCACATCAAGAGTTTCAAAATATGCAAGACGTGCTTCGCTTCTATTGAGTATGCTTACGTGTAATCCTTCTTCTAAAAACTTTTGAACAAGTGCTTTTGCGGTACCGCCTGCACCGAGGACTAAGATATTTTTTATATTTTTAAATTCGTCTATTGCATACATAAAACCGTCAGCATCTGTGTTGTATCCGATCAGCTTTCCGTTTTCATTAATGATCGTATTGACAACTCCTGTTTTTTTTGCAAAACCGCGAATTTCATCACAGGCTTCATAGGCATGCTCTTTATGCGGTACGGTGACATTAGCTCCATCAAGACCAAGCGCAAGAAATGTCTCTTTGAGTTTTGTACCGTCTTGTAAAAGCGTTCGCGTATAACAGGCTCTATAGTTGAGATTTTTAAACACGGCATTATGCATAAGCGGACTGCGTGAATGAGAGACGGGATTACCGAATATAGAAAAAAGTTTACTCATTAAAACCCTCTTTTATTTTTTATCTAAATCTTCAAGAGAGTGAATGAGCGCACCTAACTTGTTATTGACTTCAAGATATTCAAGCTCTTTAACACTGTCTGCAACGACACCTGCACCGGCCTGTAACACGACTTTGTCCTCTTTTACCATAGCTGTACGAATAGTAATAGCACTATCCATATTACCGTCAAAGCCAAAATATCCTATGCTTCCGCTGTAAAAACCGCGTTTTAATCCCTCATACTCTGCTATAAGCTCCATTGCACGGATTTTTGGTGCTCCTGTCATAGTTCCTGCTGTAAAAGTCGCCATAAAAAGATCAAACATATCTTTATCATCACTCAGTGTGGCAACCACATCTGAAACAATATGCATAACATGAGAAAAACGCTCTATATGCATAATGTCTTCCACTTTTACAGTCCCTGTTTTTGCAACACGTCCGACATCATTTCTACCCAAATCTATAAGCATGAGATGCTCAGCCAACTCTTTTGGATCTGCAAGAAGTTCTTCTTCGAGTTCTTTGTCCCTTTGCTTTGTAGCACCGCGTTTTCTCGTACCTGCAATTGGACGTAAAAGTAGTTCACCCTCTGTTAATCGCACCATAACCTCAGGAGAAGAACCGACAATACTGAAATCTTCATACTCCATCAAAAACATATAAGGAGAAGGGTTCTTTGTGCGTAAAATTCTATAAAAACTAAAAGGGTCGACTTTTATATGCCGTGTAAAACGATTTGTCATCAAAATTTGAAAAACATCTCCGCTGCGTATCATTTCTTTTGATTTGTCTATCATTTTAAAGAATTTTTCTTTGGTGTGAGCAAAGCTTCCTTTGTCATCACCGATATTATAAACTCTGTGCTTATAAGTATAGGTGCCTTTTAAATCATCTTCTATTGTTTGAAATTTGTCACTATACTCTTTGAGGGTTGAAATGAGTGTTATTTGATGATTTTTATGCGAATAAACAAGAACAAGTTTAGGGAGTATTAAATCCAGGTCGGGGGTATTTAACTCATCTGTTAAATCATCCATAAAAGTTTTGAGTTTTGGTTCAAAGACTTTCACCATATCGTAACCGATATAACCGATGAAACCGTCAACATAACCGACATTCAGCTCTTTTGTAGCAGTTTTATATTCACTTGTATCTATGTTTTTATAGTACTCTTTTAAAAAAGAAAAAGGATTTTCTTCTTTTATGTGTTTTTTACCGTTGACATCTGTATAAACTGTTTTGTCATCTACATATTGCAGACGTTCTCTTGCACCTATGCAGATAAAACTGTAATTACCTTCACTTTGTCCGGCACTTTCAAAAAGGTATGTGATTTCATCTTTAAAGAGATTTTTTAGTTTTGAATAAACGGCAATAGGTGCTAACTGATCTTGTGTAAATTGTTTAGAATGTATCAATACTACCCTTGTGAAATTATAATTTTACTAAAAATGCACCCGGCTCAATTTTGGCACGAATAACACGTTTAGCATTATTTGCTTCTTTTTGTGTTTTAAATGGTCCAATCAATACTTTGTTAAGCGTTTTCGTATTGAGAGTAACTTTATGATATGTATACTTATATCCTAAATCCGTAATAGATTTTAAGAATTTTTTATTTGGTTCATATTTTGAAAATGAACCGACTTGTATATAGTATTTTACTGTCGATGTTACTTGAGGCTTCGGTACTACCTTCTTTTTCTTGGTAACTACTTTTTTTGGTGCAGCAACTATTTTTTGTTCTTGTGCACTCTCTTGTTTGAGCTTTTGGGCGATTTTATTTAAATCCTCATCACTTGATGTGTTGTCTTGTATAACTTCCACATCTTCAAAAAGAGGTTCTTCAGTCGCTTTTTGTGTGGCTGCTTGAGCTTGAGGCTCAGGCGGTAGAACTGCTTGAGGTAAATTGTCTGTGCCTTGTGAACTGAGTGAATTCATAAGCATTACAACGACAATTAAAATAATCCCCAATGTTGCAACAGCAAGAATTATTTTTTTATTTGAGCTGGATGAGCCATTTTTATTTAGGACAATATCACTTAATTCATTCTTATCATTCATAGGATTACCTCAATTTTTTATTTGCTCTATGATACCAAAAATATACTAAAGAAACAAATTATACCAATCCAAGCTAGAAACTAAATATTTAGTTTCTAGCTTGGATTGGTATTACATATGTTTCGACCACGAAGCACCGCGTTCTTTCGCATAAACTTCATACGGAAGTGTTAAAATATTATACTCATCGGGCATATCGTTATTTGGAAACATTCTCCACTGTTTTGGCTGCTTTGCAGCAAGCTTCATACTGATCATCTTTCCAAGCTGTATAGCCTCTTGCAGAGTTGTATGCCCTTTATGAATATATACATGTAAATGCCCTTTGGTTCTTGTTTCATACGCCGTAAAGTTAATAAAACCCTCTTCGCGTAAAAGAAGCTGTGCTTTGTGATAAAATCGCTCAGGGTCTCTGCCGTTATAATCAATAACAATATTTTCAACAATACCTTTTTTGTCTACCACGGAGTGAGCGACAGTGATCTCACCTTTTATATGCTTATTGATAACAGACTGATTCAAAGGGGCATTAACCTTTTCAAATTTATTGTAAAAAGTACGCCCTTTAAAAGTGATTTTATTCACTACCGTATCTCTTTTAATCCAGTAGTAGTCACTCACCATTTTTATAAGTTTTAAATCCATAGCAGTCATTATAGAAGCCTAGTATGTCGGTTGATTATAAATTACAAAGTTCTGTGCTAACTCTTTTAACTCTTCTTTTATCTTTGCCTGAAGCTCTGTATTGTTAATATCATCTAAAACATCCGCCATTTTATTGGCTATAAGTTCAAACTCTTTTTCTTTCATACCGCGAGATGTCAGTGCTGGTGAGCCGACACGAATACCTGAGGTTACAAAAGGACTTCTTGTTTCGCCAGGAACAGTATTTTTATTGACTGTAATACCTGCATTTCCAAGAGCCGCATCAGCATCTTTTCCTGAAATTTCTGTTCCGACAAAACTGACGAGGACAAGGTGATTGTCTGTTCCGCCGCTTACTACGTCATAACCGCGTTTCATAAGTACCTCGGCAAGAACAGAAGCATTCTTTTTAACCTGCTGCGCATAATCTTTCCACTCCGGACTTAGATTGTGTTTGAAACCTACTGCTTTTGCAGCGATTACATGTACAAGCGGTCCGCCTTGAAGTGCAGGGAAAATCGCAGAGTTGATTTTCTTTGCTATATCTTCATCATCTGTCATTATCATACCGCCGCGAGGACCTGCAAGCGTTTTATGTGTCGTTGTTGTAACAACATGTGCATGAGGGAATGGGCTAGGGTGTTCACCGGCTGCTACAAGTCCGGCAATGTGTGCGATGTCGGCAAAAAGAATAGCACCTACTTCATCAGCAATTTCACGGAATTTTGCAAAGTCTATTTCACGTGCATATGCAGAAGCACCGCAAACGATGATTTTAGGCTGAACAATTTTAGCAATGTCTAAAACTCTTTCATAATTAATGCGTCCGTCAAGTTCAACACCATAGGTAAAACTAGAGTAGTTCTTTCCTGAAAAACTTGGTTTTGAACCATGCGTCAAGTGCCCGCCGTGGCTTAAATCCATACCTAAAAGTTTATCACCTGCTTTTAAGAGTGCTGCATATACAGCTCCATTTGCCTGAGAACCTGAATGTGGTTGAACATTTGCATACTTACATCCAAAAAGTTCACATGCTCTGTCTATTGCGAGTTGCTCAACACTGTCTGCATATTCACAACCTCCATAGTAGCGTTTTGCAGGGTAACCTTCTGCATATTTGTTTGTAAATACTGAACCCATAGCTTCCATAACTGCGGGAAGCGTAAAGTTTTCACTTGCTATCATCTCTAAGTGGTCAGTTTGTCTCTCTAGCTCTTTTTCGCATAAGTTATAAACTTCTTCATCGTACTCTTTTAAAAAACTCATGGTGTAAAATTCCTTGTAAAAATTAAAAATATATTTATTGTACTAAAAATATAATAATTTTGTTCTGAATAAACAATCGGCAGTAAATTTATCAGTTACATGTAACGCTAAAAAAGCTTAAAAGGAAAAAAATTATTATTTAAGTTTTTCTGTGTAATAATGACGATATATTTCAAAATAAAGGTGTTATGATGAGAAAGTACGAAACATATAGATGTAATAAATGCGGCAATATTGTAGAAGTGCAAGAAGTCGGAGGTGGAGAGTTGCATTGCTGTGGAGAGGCAATGGAGATGATTACTCAAAACCTTACGCTTGTAAACCTAATGAAAGCTTTTGCAGGAGAATCGCAAGCCAGAAACAAATACGAATTTTATGCAAAAGTAGCGCAAAAAGAGGGTTATCGAGATATAGCAGCACATTTTCAAAGAGCGGCAAATAATGAAATACAGCATGCAAAATTAGAATTTGCACTGCATAACCGACTGATAAACAACAGTGAAGAGAGTTTTGGCAATACAGCAGAAAACCTTCAAGATGCTATAAGTGGTGAGAGCTATGAAAACTTAAAAATGTATCCGGATTTTGCACAAATTGCCAAAGAAGAGGGCGACAAAGAAGCTGCTGCACTCTTTAATGCTATAGGTAAAGTAGAAATAGAGCACGAAAAAATGTATAAAATGCTTCTAGAAAGGCTGACATCCGGGCATGAATTTGAGAGTGATGAAGAAGAGGCTTGGATATGTGAAGTCTGCGGACATGTACATTATGGTAAAAAACCGCCGAAAAAATGTCCTGTATGTAAACATCCGCAAGAGTATTTT
>CAZDEM010000088.1:0-7633 GCA_964504315.1 uncultured Sulfurimonas sp. | reverse complement strand
AAAAGATATGAGTTATTGGAAAATATATCAACAGATATAAATAATCAAACAAAACAACTGAAGATTTAGAGAAAAGTTGGTGACCCCGAGGAGAATTGAACTCCTGTAACATGGATGAAAACCATGGATCCTAACCGCTAGACGACGGGGCCAACAAATGTATAAATGGTGTCCTGTGATGGATTCGAACCATCGGCCACATCATTAAAAGTGACGTGCTCTACCAGCTGAGCTAACAAGACGTTTGCCTCTTATTGTTAAGAGGTCGAAATTATAGACAAATAGAGAGGATATGTCAAGAAAAAAGAGGATAAATTTACAAATTTAATTTTAAGCAATAGATTTATTTAGAATTCAATGCTTTTTAACTACAATCTTTCTACTAAAGAGGATTTTTATGAAAAAAATTGTAAATATTGCATTGGGCATTTTTCTTATTTTAATAAGTGGATGTTCTCAAAAAGTTGGGGTGAAAGCACTTGTACCAGCTCAAGTAGACAGAATATCGCAAACGAAAGTAATAGCTGTAACTGATTTCACACATGATAGAGTAGGACTTTCAAGAAAAATAGAGGCAAAGTTGTCTAATTTTCAAATTGATAATAAGAAATATTTTACTATTGTGAGTCGAAATGATATTAATAAGGTCATTGAAGAACAAAAATTGCAAAACAGCGGTCTTGTCAATGATGAAAATATTGTCAAAGTCGGAGAGCTTATAGGTGCACAGGCAATTATTTCGGGAAATGTGAGCCCTGCAACAAAAGAGGACAGTTATTTTTATGAACCTCGTGTGCGCTGCGCCAATAAAAAGTGTACAGAACTTGAAACATACACTGTCCGTTGCATGAAACGGCTGGTAGGACTTTCGGCTGAAGTTAGAATAGTAGATGTTACAAAAGGTGACATTATTTATGCCGACACCCTCAACAGAACTACTTCATTTAAGCATTGCGCGGATGATTCTCGGGCGCTTCCCTCTAAAACAATGGTGGCACAGAAACTCGCAGACGATATAGCAGATGCTTTTACTTACAAATTAACGCCGCATTATAGGCGTTTTAATGTAAAACTTTTAGAAGATCCTGATTTGGATTATACCAATGAGCAGGAAAAACTGTTAGAATTTTCTTTAAAATACATTGAAAAAGGGCGTTATAACAAGGCAGAACAATTGTTAAAAGAACTCGTTGATTCTACAAATATGAAGAGTTATGTGCCGTTTTATAATTTAGGTGTTATTAAAGAAGCCCAGGGAAAATATAAAGAGGCAAAAGAGTATTATGAATATGCAGATAATCTGATGGTAGAACCGGTAGATGAAATAAATGAAGCAATGGTTCGTATTAATGCACTGATTGCTAATAAGAAAAAAACACTTGAGCAACTAAGCAGATGAGTAAATTTAGCATAATTTTACTTGTCTTTGGTTTGCTTTTAAGCGCTTGTGCCTCAAAACAAAAAGTTGTAGTGCCAAAAAAAGAGCTGCCGTCTTGGTATATGCATCCTCCTAAATCTGATGCATATGAACTTTTTGCCCTTGGAGAGGGGGAAAATCAACAAGATGCCATTAACAATGCGCTGAGTCTTGTAGTCTCCACATTAAGTGTCTCTATATCATCGAGTTTTAGGGCAAAAACAGTTGTAAAAGAGGGCAGTGTAAACAGTTCTGATGCAACCTATATAAATAAAACACAGAGTGATGTTCAAAAGATACGTATAAGCCAATATGAAATACTACATGTAACAAGACTCGGTTTTAAAAGATATGCCGCTGTTATAAAAGTAAATAAGCAAAAATTATTTCAGGGTTTAAAAAATGAAATAGATCAAAAATTTGAAATTTACAGGAATGATATAAAAAATATTCAACGTTTAGATGCGCTCAAGCAATTGGCATATTATAAAAATATGAAAAAATCTTTTGGATATATAAAAAATGCACTTATTGTTATGAAAGTACTTAATAAAGGATTTGATGATAAAAAATACCTTGCAGCAATGAATGAAATCAATACAAAACATCAATATCTTTTAGAGCATATAAGTTTTTGGGTATATTCTAATGTAAAAAGTATTACTAAACCTGTCATAAGTGCTTAAACACAGCAGAAGTTCATCATTAAAAAAATGAAATCAAAAATGCATTTTGATATTTACATCAAAGTAAAAATTCAAAAGGCAAATGCATACGGCTTTTCTCTCGCCCGCAGCGAAATATCATTTGTAATAAAAGATTACAAAGGAGAAGTCTTGGCATCAAATGTTATACATCTAACAGGGCAGTCTTCTCAAGGCTACGCCATAGCCAAGCAAAACCTTGTAAAAAGACTTAAGAAACGGATACAAAAAGAAGGCATTTCAAAATTGTTAAATATCGGTATTTAGTAATCGTTTACTTCTTGAGAATATACTTACATAAATAATAAAAAGAAATATTAATATGAGGTATAAAGAATGATTAATAAAATACAGAATGTAAAAAATGAAGTTTCAAAAGTTGTAGTTGGTCAGGAAAAAATGATCGACTCTCTGATTATAGCACTTTTATGTGAGGGGCACATACTCATAGAAGGTGTTCCCGGTCTTGCAAAAACAACAACGGTCAATGCTCTTTCAAAAGCTCTTGGACTTGACTTTAAACGTGCGCAGTTTACACCCGATTTACTCCCATCAGATATTTTAGGCGCAGAGATATATGACCCGCAAAACAACCAGTTTAAAATTAAAAAAGGTCCGATTTTTACAAATCTTTTACTCGCAGATGAAATCAACCGTGCGCCGGCAAAAGTACAGTCGGCTCTTCTTGAAGTTATGCAGGAGAAACAGGTTACAATCGGTGATACGACATTCAAGCTTGATTTGCCGTTTTTTGTAATGGCGACACAAAATCCGGTAGAACAAGAGGGTGTATATCAACTCCCAGAAGCACAGCTTGACAGATTTATGCTTAAACTTGTTGTCGGATACAATACAAAAAAAGAAGAGCTTGAAATCGCAAGAAGAATCTCAAGCGGTAATTTTGAGACAATCAATCCTGTACTCAATAAAAGTGAATTAGAAGGGCTTAAAAAAGCTGTAAGAGATATACATGTAGATGAAGAAGTCGAAGAATATATGATAGAACTTGTCAACGCAACAAGACATCCTGAGGAGTACGGACTGGATGACATCAAAGAGTATATACAGTTTGGAGCATCACCTCGTGTAAGTATTGATATGTTTAAAGCAGTCAAAGCGATGGCATTTATGCGCGGTAAAGATTTTGTAACGCCTGTAGATGTTGCATACATAGTAAAAGAGCTGATGCGCCACCGTATCGTACTTACATATGAGGCTGAGGCTGAAGGTATAACAACGGATGAAATCATTCAAAAAGTGCTTGAAACTGTAGCAATACCATAAGGTCGCATGAATGAGCAAATTACAAAAGATTCTTGTACGGGCCCGCCGTCAAGTTTTCAGTGAGATGGTTGGGAACAATCCGTCTATTTTTCAAGGCGAGGGCTATGATTTTATAGAACTGCGCGAGTATATGCCTGGTGATGATATTCGTCATATTGATTGGAATATTACGGCGAAACTGCAAAAACCTTATATTAAAATTTTTCGTGAAGAGAGAGAATTAAATGTTGTTGTAGCTTCTATGCTCAATGGAAGTGTCTATTTCGGTTCTAAGAGATTTAAGCAGGACGTGATAGCAGAAATTACAGCTATGCTTAGTTTCTCTACCATTAAAAATGGAGATTTGCTGAGTTCATATATTTTTAGTGATAAGCTGGAATCTTTTTTAAAACCGAGTAAAAAGCTTTTTCAGGTACATAAAAGTACGGATGAAATTCTAAACTTTGACCCCTTGAACAAAAAAGCAGACTATAAAGTTTTGGCAGACACTTTGTTTAAAAGACTCAAGCGAAAATCTTTAATTGTCATTGTCGGTGATTTTTTTGAAATTCCTGATTTTAAACTGTTGGCAAAAAAACATGAAGTTGTTGCTGTAATAGTACGAGACAGACTCGAAGAGACGCCGCCGCAGATGGGTTTTACCTCGCTAGTAGATCCTGAAAGCGGTGCTGTGCTTGAGGGTGATTTTAATGCACAGACAGTCAAAGAGTATGCAAAAAAAGTTTTAGTGCATGACAGAAAGCTTTATGCAACATTTAGAAAACACCAGATTCGATTTACAAAAATTTATACAGATGGAAAAATAGGTGTTTCATTAAGAAGATTATTTGAGGGCAGATAAATGCAAAATTTAAAACAAAATGAAATTCCTTTGCATGACATAAAGCCGCTCATAGAGATACATGAGTATTCTTTGTATTATTTTATCGGAGTCAGCCTGTTGGTTGCGCTGATATTTACAGGCTTTTTATATTTGGCATACAAATGGGTTAAAAATAAGAAAAAATTTGACATAAGAGCAGAACATTATAAATTACTAAATACTGTTGATTATTCAAATCCGAAAAAAGCGGCATATGATTTGACTTTTTACGGAGCAACGTTTAAAGATGACAGTGAGCGACATTTAAAAGCATATGAAAATATGCTGGAAAAATTAGAAAAATATAAATATAAGAAAAATGTAGAAGATTTTGATGCGGACACTTTACATGTAATAGATTTATTTAAGGGAATGATAGATGTTTGACGGTATATATTTTGAATTTCCCAAATTATTATTTGTAATATTCTTTTTTATAGCATGTGAATCCTTATGTAAAATGAAGCTGCCCTCAATTTACTTTCCGCATGCATCACAGTTTATGAAAAGCAATGTTGCCGCATCAAAACTGCTTTTCTTTTTAAAATGGCTGACAATAATTATGATGATTTTAGCTTTGATGTCTCCTGTAAAAGATGAACCTTATGAGTTGAAGCCAAAGCACGGGCATGAAATAGCACTTATTTTGGATGCATCGGGTTCTATGAAAGAGCGGGGATTTGACCCTGTGAATCCTGCTGCATCACGTTTTGATGTTGTCAAGTCAATAGTAAAAGACTTTATAAGTCAGCGAACAAATGACAATATGGGGCTTGTAGTTTTCGGCTCTTACTCCTTTATAGCTTCACCACTGACATATGACAAGCATATACTCTCACGTATAGTCTCTCAGCTTGAAGTGGGCATGGCAGGTAAATATACGGCTCTGTACGAGGCATTGGCACAGGGTGTAAACCTGTTGAAAATGAGCAAGGCAAAATCAAAAGTTGCTATTTTACTTACAGACGGATACTCAACTGCAGGTGCTGACAAAATTCCTCTTGATGTAGCACTTGATATGGCGAAAAAAGAGGGTGTAAAAGTCTACCCGATCGGCATCGGCGGACCTGATGAATACAACAGGGCTGTGCTGCTTAAAATTGCAAAAGAGACAGGAGGCGTTGCCTTTGGTGCTTCAAATGCTTCACAATTAAAAGAGGTGTATAGAAAAATAGATGAGTTGGAAAAATCAGAGATAAAAAATGAAACATTTTCATACAAAAATTATTACTATTTTTATCCGTTGTTTATAGCATTGCTGTCTTTGCTGTTATATGTTTATGTACGAAATAAAAGAGGGAGTACGATATGAGTTTTTTACATCCGGAATTTTTATATTATATGCTGCCGCTGATTTTTATACTTTTTGGGTTATTATTGACGCAAAAAGAGGCACATGCAACATACTTTTCAAATGAAGTCATGCAAAAGCTTCGAGTTTCCTCAAACACTTTGACACTCAAAGCAAGAAATGCACTTTTTTTTCTCATCGCTGTTTTGATGACAATCTCATTGGCAGGACCTGTTATAAAAGACGGTAAAATTGAAGTAAAAGCCAAGAGTGCAGACATAATGATAGCCTTGGATATATCTGATTCGATGCTTGCCCAGGATGTCTACCCCAACCGCTTAAAGCTGGCAAAACAAAAAGCCTTGGAGTTATTGCAGTTGGCTCCAAATGAGCGCATAGGCGTTATAGCATTTGCAAAGAACTCTTATTTGGTTTCACCGCTGAGTTTTGACCATGAAGCAGTTGCATTTTTACTCAAAAAACTAGATACGACCTCTATAACCGAGCAGGGAACAGACTTTATGTCAATGCTGCAGGTCGTAGATAAAAGTATAAAAAAAGATTCTAAAAAGTACTTACTTATTTTAAGTGACGGCGGAGATAAAAAAGATTTTTCACAAGAGATTGCCTTTGCAAAGAAAAAAGGTATAGCAGTTTTTGTATTGGGTGTCGGTACACCACAGGGTGCGCCTATAAAACTTGATAATGGAGAGTTCATAAAAGAAAACGGAAAAATTATTGTTTCCAAACTCAATGATAAAATTGCCGACTTGGCAACAAAAACAGGCGGTGTGTACATTCAAGGTGTCAATTCTGATGCAGATATAAAAGCAATGCTTAAAGAGATAGAGCGTCACAGCAAGAAAAAAGAGCTTAAATCTGAAGAAATAGAAAAATATATACCACTCTTTTACTATCCCTTAGGATTGGCACTCTTACTTCTTTTAATAGCAACATCTTCTATGAGTAAGCGTGTAAAAGTTGAGGTGCCGGGTCTGTTTATATTGGGCTTGCTGTTGTTTAACAGTTCGGCTTCACATGCAGGACTCTTGGATTTTATTCATTTAGATGAAGCAAAAAAAGCATATGAGCAGAAAAATTATGCAAAATCTGCAAAAATTTATGATGATTACGCAAAATATGCCAATCATAACGAGAGTTATTATAATGCAGGAAATGCCTTGTATAAGCAAAAAAAGTATAAAGAATCGATAAAAAATTATGAAAAAGCAACATTTAGTGACAAAATCTCGCGTGCGAAAAATTTTGCAAATATGGGAAATGCCTATGCGAAAATGGGTGATGAGAAAAGCTTAAAAAAAGCGATAGAATCTTATGAAAAATCCTTAAAACTGCATGAAGATAAAGATACAAGAGAGAATTTGGAAGCTGTGAAAAAAGCCTTAAAGAAAAAAGAGCAGAAAAAACAGCAACAGAAGAAAAAACAGCAGAAAAATAAAAACCAAAAGAATAAAGACAATAAGAAAAACAAGGATAATAAAAACCAAAAAAACAAACAAAACCAGAAAAATCAGCAGAATCAAAAAAATAAACAAGATTCTCAAGATAAAAAAGATTCTAAGGGTTCCAAGAAAAAAGATCAAAAGAATGAGCAAAGAAAATCCAAAAAGCCGAGTGAAGAAGAGAAAAAACAGCAAAAGCAGCAAGCTGATAAAAATAAGCAAAAAGATAAGAAAAAGCAAGAGGCCCAAAAAAAGAAAGAAGCTGCTGAAAAAAAACAGAAAAAAGATAAAAAGAAGCCTGCTTCCGCATCAGCTGCACAGGCGGCAAAAATGAAAAATAAAATGAGTGATGCCGAAGAGGCTAAATGGCTTAAAGCATTAAATAATAACCAAAATACGTATTTATACAGACTAAACCAAAGTAGTAAGAAAAAGGAAAACAGTAATGAAAAACCTTGGTAAAAAAATCATAATAATTTTTAGTTTACTTGCTACTACGATATATGCGAGCGTAGTAGCAAGAGTGTACCCAAAGAACGTTGTCAGCGGAGAAGTGGCAACATATACTTTAACTATAACCGGCGGTGAAGTGAATAAACCGGTTATCAGTAC
>CAZDEM010000087.1:0-7751 GCA_964504315.1 uncultured Sulfurimonas sp. | reverse complement strand
CGGTTTAAAAGAAATTTCATTAAACTTGTGGTGGACATGGAATTCGCGCGGAAAAAATCTTTTTAAACTGCTTAATGCCTATTTATGGAAAGAGAGTAATCATAATCCAATTTTAATGCTTAAAAATATGTCACAAGAGGAATTAAAAAAAGCATGTTCCAATGAGTATTTTATGCGTGAATATCATTATGTATATGACATGTTTAAAGTATATATTAATGATACTAATATTTATGCAGATGAACCTTTACCTATTGCGTATTTTTGTGCAGAATACGGTCTGCATCACTCTGTACCGATATATTCAGGAGGTTTGGGATTTTTAGCAGGGGATATTTTAAAAGAATCCAGCGATATGGGGCTACCGATGGTAGGTATAGGTTTTATGTATCCAAAGGGTTATGTTCGTCAATTTATTGGAACCGATGGCTGGCAAAATGGTGCAGAAGAGCCAATAGAAAAGGATGTCGCACCGATTGAAAGAGTTTTAGATAAAGATGAAAATCACTTTACAATAGAAGTGCCCTTTATTGATCCGCCCGTATATGCAAGTGTATGGAAAATTAATGTCGGTCGGGTAACACTTTACCTGCTTGACACCGATATTGAAAAAAATGATCCTTGGGACAGACAAATTTCTTCAAGGCTTTATACTTCTGATATGAACCAAAGACTGCGTCAGCAAATTGTACTCGGTATTGGTGGCTACAGAGTACTTGAAGAACTGGGTATTGAGTATTCCATTTTACATCTTAATGAAGGGCATCCTGCTTTTGCTCTTTTTGAACGGGTGCGAAGTTTTATGGAAAATGATAAATTAAGTTTGGATGCAGCTATTCAAAAAGTGAAAAAGACATCTGTATTTACAACGCATACGCCACTTCAAGCCGGGACTGATGTTTATAGTTTTGATATGATAAGTGCATCATTTAAAGATTACTGGGAAAAATTAGGGATGAATAAAGAGCAATTTATGAGTTTTGGACTCAACCCAGATAATCCAAATGCCGGCTTTAATATGACGGTTTTTGGGTTAAATATGTGTGACAACAGAAATGCAGTCAGTAAAAAACATTGTGAAGTGGCGACAAAAATATGGAAACATGTGTTGCCAAAAATGAAAGATGATAGACCGGCTATGGATTATGTGACAAATGGGGTGCATTTGCCAACCTGGCTGGGCGATGAGCTTTCCGATGTTTTAATTCACTCTTTGGGGGATAAATGGAACCTTATTCAGGATGATTCGACGTTATGGGGATTTGTAAATGAAATAGAGAATAAAAAGATTTGGAAAATTTCACAAAACTCTAAAGTCTTAATGGTTAATTTCATCAGGGAGCGTGTACGAATGAAATATGCAGATGATGGGATTGACCCTGTTGTGGCTATGTCAGAAGGAGTGCTCTTAGATCCGGATATTTTAACGATTGGCTTTGCCCGTCGTATGACTGAATATAAACGGCCTGATTTAATTTTAACTGATTTAGAGAGATTAGAAAAAATTTTAAATAATAAAGATAAGCCTGTTCAAATTATTTTTGCAGGCAAAGCTCATCCTTCTGATATGGCAGGCAAAAAAATACTGCAGCATATATTTAAGACAGCTCAAGACTGCAGGTTTAGAGGGCGTATAGCTTTTGTAGAAGATTATGGTGAAAATGTTGCAAAGTATTTAGTTCATGGTGTAGATATATGGCTGAATAATCCACAAATTCCTATGGAGGCTTGCGGTACCAGCGGTATGAAAGCTTCACTCAACGGCACGCTTCATCTCTCAGTTTCGGACGGTTGGTGGCCAGAGGCTTATAATGGTAAAAACGGTTGGGTATTTGGAGTAGAACCATCTGATGATACTAAAGATGCCTCAGCTTTATATGACTTACTGGAAAATGAAATAGTACCGCTTTATTATGATGTAGATAATAAGGGAATGCCTAATAACTGGATAGTAAAAATGAAAGAGGCAATGCTGAGCATACCCCCAGAGTTTAGTGCAAGAAGAATGATGAAGGATTATCTTGAAAAATTCTACATTCCAATTTCAAAAAATTTACAACAAATAGGAGAAAAATCATGAAAAAACGTATAGCGATTAACGGTTTGGGGCGTATAGGAAATCAGGTACTCAGACATTATATTAATAATCTGCCGAAAAACTGTGAAATAGTTGCGGCAAATACTTCAAGTGTAGAAGATGCGGCATATCTTTTACAATATGATTCTGTTCACGGGCGGGCAGATTTTGATATTCAAACGCAGACAAACAAACTTATTATAGATGGGCATGAAATCACGATAGTCAGTAATCATAATCCGCTTGAACTGCCTTGGAAAGATTTAGGCATAGATATTGTCATAGATTGTACAGGTCGTTTTACAGACGGAACGTTAGCCATGCAGCATATAGAGGCAGGTGCAAAAAAAGTGCTTATTTCCGCACCGGGAAAAAATGTAGATTTGACAATAGTAAAAGGTGTGAACCATAAAGAGTATGACAGTGCAAAACACCATATTGTCTCAAATGCTTCGTGCACAACAAATTCACTGGCTCCTGTTATGAAAGTGCTCGAAGAAAATTTCGGTGTACAAAATGCCATGATAACAACAACACATGCCTATACATCTTCACAGGTTACAGTGGATAAACGTGCTAAAAAACGGAGACGCGGTCGTGCAGCTGCTGTAAATATCATACCGACGACAACAGGGGCGGCAGTAGCAACGGTTGAAGTTATTCCATCCCTTGAGGGTAAAATGGAAGCAATGGCCCTGCGGGTTCCCGTTCCTGACGGCGCTATTACGGAAGTCGTTGCACTTTTGAATGAAGATGCAACTGTGGAGCGTGTCAATGAAGCATTTATAAAAGCTTCACAGACAGAACTACAGGGAGTTCTAGAGTTTACAAAAGATGAAATAGTCTCATCAGATATTTTAGGAAATCGTCACTCTTCTATAGTGGATGGACTTTCAACCTCTGTTATAGGAGGAAGGATGGTTAAAGTAATGGCGTGGTATGATAATGAATACGGGTATTCACAAAGACTGCTTGAAGTAGCTGATTATATGGCTTCAAAATTATAAAAAGAGAGGATGCAATTATGAAAAAGTTTTTAGTGACTGTTTTAGTCGGTAGTTTGTTTCTTGGCGGATGTGCGACACGCGGTGTCAATGAAATAGATCCGAGTGCTGTGAATTATGAATTGAGTTATCAAGTCGGTACTATTGAGTCTGTTAAACCGGTTGTTATAAAAGATAACGGTACAGGTACATTTGTCGGAGCAATTACGGGTGCAGTATTGGGTTCATTGGTTGGAAAAGGAAGAGGAAATACCTTGGCAACACTCGCAGGCGGCTTGGGCGGTGCTTATGCAGGAAATCAACTGGGCAAAGCAAATGCTCTTGAACTGAGCGTATTGCTTGATGATGGACGAAGAATTATAGTTATTGCCAAAGGAAAAGATTTTTATAAGGGTGAGCGTGTCCGTGTAGTCAAACATGAGGGCAGAGTGTATAGTGTAGAAGCGTTTTAAAATGCTGAGTCCTTTAGCGGGGAAGCCGGCTCCTTATGAAGAGTTAATAGATGTTGCCTCGCTTATCAGTGAATATTATGAGTGTCAGCCGAATTGTTCGTTAGCAAACCAAAAGGTAAGCTTTGGAACGTCCGGTCATAGAGGGAGTGCCTTTAAAAAAAGTTTTAATGAAGCACATGTCCTGGCAATTACTCAGGCGGTATGTGAGTATAAAAAAAAGATGGGCTATGACGGAGTGCTCTACATTGGCAAAGATACACATGCCCTCTCAACACCGGCACAAATAAGTGCTGTACGCGTATGTGCAGCAAATGATATTCATGTTTCTATCGCTAAAAATGGAATTTATACGCCGACCCCTTTAATCTCCTTTGCAATTTTAGAGCATAATAAAAATACAAAAGAGCAAGCAGACGGCATCGTCATAACACCTTCGCATAATCCTCCACAGGACGGCGGCTTTAAATATAATCCGCCAAACGGAGGACCTGCCGATACTGACGTAACCTCTCTCATAGAAAAACGCGCGAATGAAATACTCAAAAACAATCTTGAGGATGTAGCACTTGTCTCCTATGAAGAGGCACTGCATTCACAATATGTTACAGAGTATGATTTTATCACGCCTTATGTAGAGGCACTCTCTAAAATTATAGATTTTAAAGCAATAAAAAATGCTAAATTTAAGTTAGCGGCAGACCCATTGGGCGGTTCATCCATACAGGTTTACGAGAAAATAAAAGAGTATTATCATCTTGATATGGATATTATCCATCCATATGCAGATTTTACTTTTTCTTTTATGACACTGGATCATGACGGAAAAATCCGTATGGACTGCTCTTCACCTTATGCAATGGCTTCACTGCTTAAACTCAAAGACACATATGATTTGGCTTTTGCAAATGACACAGATGCAGACAGACATGGCATAGTTACGCCAAAGGGCGGACTTATTAATCCAAATCATTACTTGAGTGTAGCGATTTGGTACCTCTTTACGCATAGAAAAAACTTTACCAAAGATTTAAAAGTCGGAAAAACTGTAGTCTCAAGTTCTATGATAGAACGGGTATGCCAAAGTTTAGGTATAGAAGTTTATGAAGTGCCGGTAGGTTTTAAATGGTTTGCAAAAGGTTTGTTTGAGGGATGGCTTGGTTTTGGCGGGGAAGAGAGTGCAGGAGCATCCTTTTTAAGAAACGATGCTTCTGTCTGGACAACAGACAAAGACGGGTTGATTATGACATTACTCGCAGCCGAGATTATGGCGGTGACAGGTAAAGATATAGCAGATATTTATGTTGAGTTTGAGAAAGAGTTCGGGGCTTCTTATTATGCCCGTATAGATGCACCTGCTACGCTGGAGCAAAAAAAGATACTCAAAAATCTTGATGCAGATTCTATAGATATTCAAACACTCGGCGGTGAAAAGATTGAGAAAATTCTTACAAAAGCTTCAGGCAACGGTGCAGACATAGGCGGACTGAAAATTGTCACACAAAACGGCTGGGCTGCCATGCGTCCATCAGGAACAGAAGATATTTATAAAATATATGCCGAAAGTTTTCTCTCAAAAGAGCATTTAAGTTTGATTCAAAAAGAGGCGCAAGCAATAATGCAAAAATTATTTTTATAAAAAGGGAGCAAAATGAAAGCAGTAGTTATGGCGGGCGGATTCGGAACAAGAATCCAGCCTTTGACAAATTCACGGCCGAAGCCTATGTTACCGATTATGAACAAGCCAATGATGGAGCATACAATGATGATGCTCAAAGATTTAGGCATAACAGAGTTTATAGTGCTTCTTTATTTTAAACCCGAAATTATTCAAGATTACTTCAAAGACGGCAGTGATTTGGGCATAAATATAAGCTATGTTATACCTGATGATGATTACGGTACTGCCGGAGCTGTCAAACTTGCACAAGATTACATTGGGGATGAAAACTTCATTATAATCAGTGGAGACTTAGTCACTGATTTTAACTTTAAAGAGCTTTTTGAATTTCACGAAGCAAAAAAGTCCAAACTTTCCATTGGGCTTACTTCGGTTGAAAACCCTCTTCAATTTGGTGTGGTCATAGCCAATGAGGAGGGTATGATTGAAAAGTTTCTTGAAAAACCAAGCTGGGGAGAGGTTTTCAGTGACACCATAAATACAGGTATTTATATAATTGAGCCTGAAATTTTGGACTTTATTCCCGAGGGTGAAAATTTTGATTTTGCAAAAGGTTTGTTCCCGGCGTTAATGGAGAAAAAAATAGAATTGACGGCTTACAACTTACAAGGCTACTGGCGTGATGTCGGAAATCCTCAAAGTTACAGAGAAGTGTATGAAGATATACTAGGCGGTGAGGTAAAATTTAAAATAGCGGGAAAAAAGAAAAAATATCCTGATGGAGTGCTTTATACATTGGGGGAAAATACAATTGATGATTCGGTTGAAATTATCGGAACGGTTTTACTCGGTAATAATGTAACGCTTAAAAAGAATGTCAAACTTACCAATACCGTTATAGGCGATAACGTTGTCATTGGAAATGCCTGTAAAATTAAAAACTCTGTTTTTTGGGAAGATATAAAAGTTTCGACGCATGTTTTAATGGATAGCTGTGTTATTTGTAATGATAATATCATTGAGAGAAATGTTACAGCCACGGCAGGTCTTATACTGGCAGAAGGATGTGAAGTAGGAGAACTGACACGTTTTGACAAAGATGTGATTATTTGGCCAGATAAAAAAATAGAACCGGCTTCAGTCGTGACAAATAATCTGATTTTAGGCAGTAAATACAAAAATTCTATTTTTGAAGACGGAAGTGTCTATGGTAAAAGCAACATTGAACTCTCTTGTGAAATGGCTACAAAACTGGGAGAAGCTTTGGGTGCTCAACTGCCGGTTCATTCTACTGTGTTGGCCGGACGTGACCATGATAAAAATTCACGTATGATAAAACGTGCTTTTTTAGGAGGTTTAGTATCATCAGGTATAAATATATTAGATTTAAAAGAGACACCGCCGTCAGTGCTCAGATTTACTCTTGCTCACAGCAGCAATATTATTGCAGGCGTACATTTTAAAAGATGTTTAAATGATACAGCTAGTTCTGAGATAACATTTTTTAATGATGAAGCAATGAAAATACATTCAGAATCTGCCAAAACAATCGAAAAAACTTTTTTTACAGAGAAATTCCGCCGTGTTGATTATAATCAAATAGGGAGAATCAGAGATACCGAGCATCATATAGAATGTATTAATTATAAGCAAGCCATTATGGATAATATAGATCATAAAATAGTAAAACATGAAAATTTCAAAGTAGTTGTAGATTTAATGCATGGTACAGCGATAGATATATTTCCAAAAATCATCAATGATATGGCAGTAGAACATGTGATACTTAATTCTTATTATGATGAGCAAAAATTAACAAATATCTCTATGCTGGAGAAAAAATCACAACTCAATGTATCAAAAATTGTAAGATGTCTGAATTACAATATGGGATTTTTAGTCTACCCAAATGCTCAACAGCTGATTTTAGTAGCTGAAAACGGTGTTCTTTTGAGTAAAGTGAAAGCTTTGTATGCCGTGCTGGAATTGTTAAACTTAGATGCAATGAATGAAAAGAAAAAAGTCTTTTTGCCTACCTGGGCACCGGATATTCGGTATTTTAAAAATCTTATAATTGAGAGAGGCAAGTACAGCGATTTTAAAGTAGAAAAATTAAAAGAGTATGATTTGATTGCTACGGTGGATGGTAATTTTGTTTTTACGGAGTTTAGCTATACACGTGATGCTATCTATGCGAGTTTAAAAATTATGGAGCTTTTAAGCACCTATAAAATTGATTTGTCAATTCTTATAACGAGTTTGAGCGATTTCTACTATAAACAATTTAAGGTTGACTGCCCGCAGAAATTAAAGGGTAAAATGATGAAAAAATTTCTTCAGTATGCAAAAGGAAAAAAATCATGTTCAGAAGTAGGCGTGAAAATATGGGAAGATGAAAATGACTGGGTTTTAATGATACCGGATCAATACAGCGAACATCTTAATCTTTATATTCAGGCAGTGGATGATGAAAAAGGAGAACGGCTCTATGAAACTTATCTTCAAATGATAGAAAAGTTTTCAAAAGAGTAACAATATTATGAATGTAAGTTTTATGTGGCATATGCACCAGCCTGATTATCGTAATGAAAAGGGAATTA
>CAZDEM010000086.1:0-7763 GCA_964504315.1 uncultured Sulfurimonas sp. | reverse complement strand
AAATGTATTTACAAAGTAGAAGAACATTTTTAAAAGGTGCTGCATTTAGTGTTGCCGGTGTTGCTATAGCTAAAGGTGTATTTGCAACTGATGCAGCTGCAGAATCTGTTAGCCAAAGTAAGTTTACAAACACTCCTGATTCACTTTCTTTTTATCCTGATCAAAAAGATTGGGATAATTTTGCTGAACTTGATGGCGATGACTGGAAACGCGGTGGTATTGAACGCCATGGTGTTAGAAGTGCTGAAAATCCTGATGGAATTCAAGTAAACAACTATACAATCGTTCCTACAGTTTGTTCAAACTGTGAAGCGGGTTGTGGACTGACTGCATGGGTAAATAAAGATACTATGACAGTTAGAAAATATATGGGTAACCCACTGCATACTGGTTCTCGTGGTAGAAACTGTGCAAAAGGTTACGCTGTAACATCTCAAATGTACGATCCGGATCGTATTCCGTTTCCTATTAAGAGAGCTCCTGGTTCTAAGCGTGGTGAAGGAAAGTGGGTTCGTGTAACCTGGGATGAAGCTATGGCTGCAATTGGTAAAAAAATGCATGATACGCTTGCAAAAGGTGATGAGATTTCTAAAAAATCTATCATGTATCATGTTGGTCGTCCAAATGAGAATGGTTTTGGTCCGCGTGTACCGCAATCTTTAGGTATTGACGGATACAACTCACACACAAATATCTGTTCTGCAGGTGCGCGTGAGGGTACAATTCAATGGGCAAATGATGATAGGAACTCACCGGATTGGGCAAATGCAGACTTGGTTTTTCTACAATCATCTCATGCAGCTGATGCAGGGCACTATTTTCAACAATCAGCAGGTTTGATTGCTGAAGCTCGTAAACGCGGCGCAAAAATGGTTGTTATAGATCCTAGAATGAGTAACTCTGCAGGTATGGCAGACTTGTGGATTCCATGTTGGCCGGGAACGGAAGCAGCGCTTTATCTTTACTTGGCTAATCGTATTTTAAATGAAAAGAAAAAAGACGGTTCAGAGATAGTAAACCATGAATTTGTAAAAGAGTGGGTTAACTGGGATCGTTTAATGGCTAACAAAGATTATCTTAAAAAGATGATTGGGTACGGCTATATTTCTAAGATGCCAAAAGATGACACTTATGAGTCTTTTCTTGAGGTAGCAAAAGAGCTTTATGCTCCATATACGAAAGAGTTTGTTGTTAAAGAGTGTAGACTTGAAGGTATGGAATATAAGCTAGACGAGCTTTGGGAAATGTTTGTTCCTGCCGGTGCTAAAATTGCTACATACTTGTGGCGTGCAGGACCGATCGGTCACCGCGGTGGTTGGATGAATACACGTGCCGGTTTCTTACCGCTTGCTCTTGTTGGAGCTATGCGTGGAGATATCGGTGGAGTAGGTATGCACCACTGGCATGAAATTTCAGTTGCCGGTAAAGGTGATAAAGCTACAGTTGCAGGTGTTCATCCTCCAAAAACTGATGCATGGAATGAAATTGCTTGGCCGCCTGAATATCCTATTTCAACATATGAAATGGGTTATATGATGCCGCAAATTATGATGGATGATGCATGGCATGAAAAATGGACAAAACGTGGTTTGAAGATTCCTAAATCAATGGCTGTGTATGTTCCAAGAATGCACAACCCATTATGGATTAATCCGGATGGTTTCAGATGGATAGAAGCACTCAAGCGTGAAGATAAATTTGAATTGTCATTTAACCTGTCTCCAACTTGGTCTGAGACAAACTGGTACTGTGATTATGTACTTCCTGTTGGACTTGCTGGTGAGAGAAATGATCAGCAGTCAACACCTTCTAAACCAGAACAGCGTATAGAGTTCCGTCAGGCGGTTCTTCGTGTTGCTGCTGAAAAAGCCGGTTGGAAACCAAAAGATCCGACTCGTGCTACACTTGAAGCACACATGAAATTTGGTCTTGGTGAAGTTTGGGAAGAGAGTGAATTCTGGCCAAACCTAATTATGCATTATGTTGATCCTGATGGAAGTCTTGGTGTTGCGAAGTATTGGGCAAGTAAAAAAGATCCGTCTCGCTGTGTAACTGTTCCTGAGTATTTTAATGAAGCATTTAAATTATTGCCGAAGTTAAAAGCAGAAGCAACAAAACTTTATGCAGGTGAAGAATATCCAATCTATAGTTATATGAGAGATCATGGTGCTTGGACTGAGAAAACTGATGTGTATAAACCTCAAGAAGAAGAGCTTGAATTTGATGGAACATATTACCATGCACATGGCCATAAATATGCTAAAAACGAAGTTACTAAAGATGAGTTTGGTGCATTATGGGTAAAAGACGGTAATTTCAAAAAATCTATCGGTGTTGAAACTGATGGAGAACTTCGTGAAGGTTTTCATACATTAAGTAAGAAACTTGAGTTCTTCTCTGAATGGTTGGCTGATGAATGGAAATGGCCTGAGTATGCTGTTCCTATTTATCCAAGAAATGATGCAGAAAATGATAAAATGGTTCACCTTGTAACTCAAGTTCACCATAAACATATGAAAGCAGATAATGAATTTGCATTAAATACAATTTATCGTCTGCCATACAATATTCATACACGTTCTGTGAACTCTAAACACCTAATGGAAATTTCACAAAACCATAATCCTGTATGGATTTATACAAAAGATGCAGAAAAACTTGGTATTAAACGCGGTGATGCAATAAAAGTACAAATTCAAGATACTTTAACAGGTATTAAGAGTGGTTATTTTGTTGCTATGGCAGTTCCTACTGAGGCAACTCGTCCTGGTGTTCTTGCATGTTCACACCATGCCGGTCGTTGGAAACTTAAAGACTCTGTTAAAATTCCAGGATTTGAACATCAGCTTGGCATTATGAGTTTGGGTTCTCCTAAATATGAGATGACAAATGATGGGAAAGTTGGAACAATGAAACCAACTGAGGGAATTAAACCGCATGAAGCATGGCAGTTTAAAGAGTATAACAAAGACCTTGATAACATCTGGTGGGATGGACTTAGCGGTGCATGGCAAAATGCTGTAGCTCCTTGTCATCCGGATCCTATTGCAGGAAATCACGGTTGGCACCAAAAAGTTATCATCACTAAAGCATCTGCTGATGATAAAATAGGTGACATTAAAGTTAATTATGAAAGTAACTTTAAAGTGTATCAGGCATGGAGAGATCAATTGACTCGTCCATTAAATGCGTCAGATAAATTACGTCGTCCTTACCATATTAAACGTCCGGTAAAACCAAGCCAAAAAGCTTACGAGTTCAATATTAAAGACGTTTAACAACAAAGTTAAAGCCCACTTCAAGTGTGGCTTTACTATACTTCCATAAGAAAATTTCCAAAAGGTACATTGTTTATGAATAATGATTTAAAGCAAGAACAGATTGCAAGAATAAATATCTATGCACTTATCTCGAGAATTACGATGAGTGAAATTGATGAAGGGCTATTAAAATCAATAGAAGAAGATGAAAATATGCTTTCTTTTTTCCCGACATTTAAAGATTGGGAAAAAAGAGAAGATCTTGATTCAAAAGATTTGATAGAAAAATATTTGAATGTTGATTTTACTAACCTTTTTTTACTCCATCTTATTCCTTATGAATCATTTTATACAAGAGAAGATCAAATGATGGAAACAGGGGGAGATAACCCTATACAAGCGATTTTTAATGCTTTTGAATTTAAGGTACAGCTTGATAAAGCTCGTGTTATGGCAGCAGATCATATAGGTGTAGAGCTGGAATTTATGTTTGAATTGTGTAAAGCTGAGCTTAAAGCGCTTGAAGCAAATGACTTGGAAATGGCAAAACAACTCTCACAACTGCAATATGGATTTATGAAAGACCATCTTTTAGAATGGGCTCCAATGTATCTTTTAAATGTGAAAAGTGAAGCAGGTACGGCATTTTATTTTGATGTTGCTGATTTGGCTTTAGAATTTATGATGAGTGATTTTGAATACTTAACAGAATTAAAAAATAATGGATATAACTACCCGGTATGAGTCTTTTAACTTTAGATGTCAGTAAATGTGTTCATACTTCCAATAAATTTGCTATATGTAACAAATGTGTCGAAGTATGTCCTGTTGAAACTATACACTTAGAAAACTCTACCATCTCTTTTACTCCCAGTGAATGTGTCGGATGCGGCGGCTGTGACGCTGTTTGCCCGACTGCTGCATATACATTGGATGATTTTAAACCGATAAATTATGTTTTTAAATTTTTAGAAGATCAAAATAGTGTGCTTACATGTAATGATACAGATTTTCCATGTATAGCATCTTTAAGTGTTGAAGAGCTGTTAAGTATGGCTTTGATATCTCCAGAACAAATTAGTTTAGATATTGGTCCGTGTGCAGATTGTGCGATTGCGGAAACAAATCTTGCTATTATAAAAAATAGAGCAGAAGAGGTAAATTTTTTGCTCGAAGCGATGTTGCAAGACAAAGCTTTGCATGTTGCAGAGTTGAATTATGAGATAAAAACAGAGCTTGATACATTAAGCAGACGTAAATTACTTTCAAAAGAGGGTGTAAAAACTGCTTTAAGTATAAAACAGCAGCTCCAAAATGAAGTTGACTCCAGTGATACCAATGTAAAAACACATACAGTGACTGCAAAAGACATCATGAAGATAAAAGAGAAAAATATTCCTGACAGACGCAGTTTACTGCTAATGGCTATGAAACGTGCAAGTGTGCCGGAAGTTTTTCATACTATTGATGTAGAAGATATTTCATTTATTTCACAAAAAGATTTAGATGAGACAACTTGTACGAATTGTCAAATGTGTTATAGAATCTGCCCAACGGGTGCACTGAGTTCAGATGCAAGAGGAAGTAAGATTAATTTTAATCCGCTTGCCTGTGTGCAGTGCCACAGTTGTCATGATGTATGTGAACCTGACTCATTAACGTTACGAAAAACTTTTTCTTTTAGCAGCTTTTTTGAGCCGAAAATTGAAACTTTGGTACGTTTTGATATAAAAAGATGCGATGAATGCGGGAACTTTTTTGCATATCAAGGTGGAGAAAAAATCTGTAACAGATGTAGAATTGAAGAAGAAGAAGCAAAAGAATTATGGGGGATCAAATGAGTGAAAGAATGGGTGAAGTAGAGACAATGAATGCTGATGACGGGATTAAAAAAGAGACAAAACTCTTTGGTCTTATTGCAGAGCATGCAAGTCCGAACAGACTCTTTGTTATGCTCAATAAAGAGATAAAAGCAAACAATGCCGATGCTATGATGATACCTATGAATATACGTGAAGATGATTTTTATTTTACGCTTTCAAATATGAAAAAATCACATGTAAACGGAGCATATATTGCCGAAGAATACCAAGAAAATGCGGTTGAGCTTCTGGATGAATCGGACGAATTCGTACAGGTGTACAATAAATGTGATTTTGTTCTAAGAGATGGAGAAAAATTGATCGGAACGTATTTAGAAAAAAATAAAACATTGCTAGGCGAAGCTTTGGCAAAAGAAATATTTGAAAAATATATAAAATAGGGAGAGAAGAATGGACATAAAAGATTTAAACGAATTAAGAAATGAATTTGAAATGATGCAACAACAGGCAATGCAGGCTACCTGTGATGATGGAAACTGTGTAGAAGATGAATATGAAGATTACCCTGATTATTTAAAAGCTATTTACGCAGAAATAATGCCTCCTGCGAAAAGCGGTATTTATTTTTCACGATGGGATTTAAAGCGTATGGCTGCAGAACTTGATGAATCCTTTGCCATAGATGTTCGCGAAAGAATGTTTAAGAATTTTATGCAGTGGATTGCAACACCTGAAGATATGCTAGCTGTTGTAGATCAGTTTAAAGGGCATATGGATATGAAGT
The DNA here is from genome assembly GCA_964504315.1 of uncultured Sulfurimonas sp. Lineage (GTDB taxonomy): Bacteria > Campylobacterota > Campylobacteria > Campylobacterales > Sulfurimonadaceae > Sulfurimonas. The sequence continues at coordinate 1,896 of CAZDEM010000086.1, read as the reverse complement.
GTGATCTGTACAAAGAGTATGTAGAAAAATATCCGGCAATGGGTGAAATTTTTGAACCGAAAATTCAAAAAGCCCAGAAAGCAAAAAAATATCTTGACAAGGTTTACGTAGAATTTTTTACGTAAGTCTTGAAAGTATTTCTTTTTTAACTTTATTAAGCTTGAGAGATTGCTTATTATTTAGGGCATCTTCAAGCTTGAAAATATACTCATTTAACCCTTTGTCCTGATAATGCATTATCAGCAGTGTAAGCAGCTCTTTTACTGATTTTGCATTTTTAATATCTTTAAATTCTTCTTTTTTTCCTCTTTTTATAAATGATTTTTCACTCAATTTTGCTGCTAAGAAACCGCTTAAAAAAAGCAGGGCATAGATAAAAAACTTTTTTAGAGCTTCTATATTAACAAAGTTATTTGCTTTTGGCGCATTCGTTTTATCTATTAACGCTGTGGCATCTATTTTTTTGACTTTGACTGTATAGGTTTTTGTATGGAGTGTATAGTATCTGTTTTTTGTTGGAGAATATACCTCCAAAGAAAGTGCAGGAATAGTAAAATTATTTTTTGCAGTTAAGGCATATATATACTCGGTATTTATAATATAGCCCTCTTTCGTGAGTTTAGACAGATTATCTTTGACTTTTGAAAATATTGTTACATTTTTAATCTGTTTGTTTAAGATATTTAAATGAGGTTCTTTATAGCCTTTTCCTGTAAGTATATAATGCAGATTGACAGCGCCGTACTGAGCAATTTCTGTGGTGTCTATGTGAGAACTGAGTCGGAAGTCTCCTACTAAGTCTACCGGATGCAAGAGTTTTTTTACTTTTATAATAAGAGTTTTTACTGCTATATTTGTGTCAATTGTACTAATGGCAATACTGTCATCATGGTCATCAACGTAGCTTTGTTTGACGGCTTTATCGCTTGCCGTGCGTATCACAAAGTTAAAGTTTACATGTAAGTTTTTTTCTTTTAAAGGAAAAAGTATATATTCAAAGGTTGCTATACTGTTATGATAGCCGTTGTCTTCTATGGTTTTATGCAGAAGTTTTACTTCATAATCTGGACTTTTTTTTATATTAAATGAAAAGAACATATTGTCATTATGATTTTTTTGTTTTGCCCTAAAAGTAATAAGAAGAGCTTCTTTGATATGAACACTTTTTTTATTGGTAGTCAGTTGATATGTTGCCAAGTCAGTATTTGCCACAAGTGATATACTAAAGAGCATAAAGAAAAAAATTGCCTTACCAAGGGTGTTTTTCATTTGTGTATCCTTTATTTATAAGTTCATAGGCTTTATAGCCCAGTTTATATTTTGACTTATTTTTATGTTTTGTGAGCTGTAAATTTTGATTTTCTTTTTTGTTTTTTTTGTTTTTTCCACTGCCATTACTTTTTTGTGAAGCTTTCTGCTTTGATTTGGATGAGGCACTTTTACTTGTACTTTTTTTCTGATTTTGTTTTTGTTCTTTTGTTTCTTTTTTTTGTCCACTTTTTTTACGAAGCATATCTGAGAGATTCTTTTGCTCTTTTACTCCTAATTTGTAAAGGAGTGCAAGATTATAAAAAGCATCTTTATCAAATCCCAGAGCCAATGCTTTTTGATAATAAAGCTTTGCTCTGTTGTATTTTTTTAATTTTACAGCACAATTACCGAGATTATAAAAAATATTTTGTTTGAGTTTTGGATTGGTTGAGCGTATTTGTGAAAAAAGTTCTACGGCTTTTTTATCATTTTTCTCTTTAGAATAGGCATCTCCCCTGTTTTAATAGCTCTTTGGTGTGGTTGAGTGTTTTTGGAACTCTGTTTCAGCACTGTGATATTCCTTATGTTTATTTTTTTGATTTGTTTTTTTGTTTGTTTAAAAATTAATGAGTTACTCGGCATGAG
>CAZDEM010000085.1:2736-7780 GCA_964504315.1 uncultured Sulfurimonas sp. | reverse complement strand
CGTATACCCCCTATACGAGTTACTTTACTTCTAGTGTAAAGTACACATATAACAGACATTATTCTTATAATGCAAGTTATAATTATGATATAGAATCTAAAGAGAGAAAAAGTATGTCTTTAGGATTTGTGTATACAAAAAGATGTTGGGACTTTGGCATAAAATATACAGAAAACAACAGACCTGTTTTAACTACGATCGGTGCAGCCAACTCATCGGTGTATGACAGGTATATATATTTAACTATAGTATTGAAGCCATTAATGAAAGCAAATACGGGAAGCTCATTCTTTTCATACAAGCTGCCAAACGATGCAAAGTAGGATATAAAGATATGCAAAAATATAAACATATTCTGTTAGACAGAGAAGATGCAGCGCAAAAACTGCGTGATGTGATTCCTATGCAAAAATTAAAAGAAGAAGCATGGAATATTGTTGCCGTTTCAAAAGGCGGCCTGGAATTGGCATCATTTATCAAAGGAAAGCTGAAAAACAATTTGCAAATTCTTTTTTTAGAAGCTATTATGGCACCAAATAATGCCGAGTGTGAAGTTGCCAGAGTCAGTGAAACAGAAGAGATTGTACTTAACGAAGAATTAATTAACGCTTTTGAAATACAGTATGATTATATCTATGGAGAAGCTCACAGAAAGCATGAAGAAGATATACTTAGCTATATATATAAGTATCGCAAAGGAAAACCTTTTCCATTTATGCAAAATGAAGTAGTTTTGCTTGTAGATGAAGGAAGTGAGACAGGCAGTAAGTTTATGACAGCACTTAAAACTATTTTGGCTCAAAAACCAAAAGCGGTTTATATTGCTACTCCTGTGCTGCCAAGCGATGTTTTGGAGTTGTTAGAAACTTTTGTTGATGATATATTTTTTCTTTATGATATAGATGACTATGTGGAAACAGCACTGTATTATGAGAATTTAGAAACGATGGATGATGAAAAAATCGAAGAAATACTAAGTAAAGATTTAAAGGATAATAGATGACATATGATGTGAAATTAGAATTAGAAAATAGAGTTGAAGAGTATTCATTTGGAGATGTTGCAAAACAGGCAAACGGTTCCGTCTGGCTCAAATCCGGTAAAACTGTTATACTGGCTACAGTAGTAATAGATGAGACTGAAATTGTTAAAGATGATTTCTTGCCTTTAACCGTCCAGTATATAGAAAAAACATATGCAGCCGGAAAAATTCCGGGGGGATTTTTTAAGCGTGAAACGAAACCAAGTGATTTTGAAACGCTGACATCGCGCATAGTTGACAGAAGTCTTCGTCCTTTATTTCCAAAGGGATTTGGGCATCCTACACAAATCACTATTATGGTGTTTTCTGCGGATTCAGAGTCTGACATGCAGGTTCTTGCACTCAATGCAGCCTCAGCAGCACTTTTTACTTCAGATATAGATGTAAACAGCAGTGTTTGTGCGGTACGAGCAGCTAAGGTTGATGGGGAGCTTGTTCTAAATCCGACACTTCCACAATTAAAAAATTCTACTTTAGATTTATATCTTTCAGGAACTAAAGACGATTTATTAATGATTGAGATGCGTTCAATCGGAAGTGAAAAAGTTGAAGTTGAAGATACTTATGAACCTATGCTTGATCCGATGATGGATCCCAGCCTGGGTACAATAGTTGTAGATACCCATGTATCTAATGCAATGCCTGAAGATGAACTGATTGAAGTCCTTGATAAAACTGAAAAACTTCTTTTTGCATCAAATGTTGAGTATGAAGTTGCTTTTGGTCCTTATCAAAAAGATATTAAACCGTTGGATTTGAAATTAGATAGCTTAAATGAAGAGATGGTAGCCTTTGTCAAAGAGCGTCATATGAAAGATATTGCAGATGCGATGAATCAGATGGCAAAATCTGAACGCTCAACTGCTTTGCGAAACTTGAGAAAGAGAATTCTTACAAATAATATAGAATGGGATGAACTTGAGTTAAAAGCTGCAATAGAAGCAGTGAAAAAAGAGCAGGTACGTTCACAAATACTCAATGAAAAAGTCAGAGCTGACGGTCGTAAATTGACAGAAATACGTCCTATAACTATTGATACAAATGTATTGCCTGCTGCGCACTCTTCATGTCTCTTTACACGCGGACAAACACAGGCACTTGTTGTTTTAACAATGGGCGGACCAAAAGATGCACAAATGTTTGAGGGCTTAACCGATGAGGGCACACAGAATGAAAACTTTATGGTGCATTATAATTTTCCGGGATTTTCAGTAGGAGAAGCTTCTCCGGTAATGGGAACAAAAAGACGTGAACTTGGACATGGTAACCTGGCTAAGCGTGCACTTGAACCTATAATTGATCTTGACGGGCAGACAGTTCGCTTAGTATCTGAAATATTAGAGTCAAACGGTTCTTCTTCAATGGCTACAGTCTGCGGTGGATATATGGCATTAAGAGCGGCAGACATTGAGACAAGTGATACGGTTGCAGGAATTGCTATGGGAATGGTGAGTGACGGTGAGCGTTATGCAATTCTTTCTGATATTATGGGACTTGAAGACCATGACGGAGATATGGACTTTAAAGTTACGGGCTCAAAAGAGGGTATTACTGCAATGCAGATGGATATCAAACTCGGCGGAATCAGTCTTAATATTTTAAAAGAAGCATTGTATCAGGCAAAAGAAGGGCGTGCACATATCATTGATATTATGCTTGATGCTGAATCTAAAATAAAATTTAATGACGGTGTACTCCCTTCAACTGAATTTTTTCATATTGATCCTGGATTTATTGGTGAAATTATAGGTCAAGCCGGAAAAACAATTCGTGAAATGATTGAAAAATTTGAAGTTGCCATAGATATAGATAAAAAAGATGGTAAAGTTAAAATTACAGGGAAAAATAAAGAGGGTGTTCAAGGCGCAAAAGAGCATATTCAAAAAATAGTAAATGCTCCCAAAAAGGAAAAAATAAAATATGAAGTAGGTGAGAAATACGAAGGTACTGTCAAAAAAATAGTTGATTTTGGTGCTTTTGTTGAACTTCCTGACGGAACAGACGGTTTACTGCATATATCTAAACTCTCTAAAGACAAAAGAGTTGACAATGTGCACGATGTTCTCAAAGAGGGTGAAAAAGTAACTGTGGAAATTTTAGAATTTAAGGGAAATAAAATCTCTTTGGGTCTTGCATAAGAGAATATTTAGCAAAGCTTCTATATAATGCGCATATCATTTCTAGTAGGGAAATCTGGGCATTTATGTTTAGGTTGCTTCATTGTAAGATGAGGTTACGCTATCCGAACGAATTGTAATTATTTTAAGGAACATATTATGAAAAAAATTCTTTTTCTTTTAGTGGCTCTTTCAGCTGCTGCATTCGCTAATGACGGTGAGGTTGCCAACCAAACTCTTAAAGCATACTCAATGATCGCTGCTGGTCTTGGTCTTGGTCTTGCTGCATTAGGTGGAGCTATCGGTATGGGTCATACTGCTGCTGCTACTATTGCTGGTACTGCACGTAACCCAGGTCTTGGTGCTAAACTTATGACTACAATGTTCATCGCTCTTGCAATGATCGAAGCACAAGTTATTTATGCACTAGTAATTGCGTTAATCGCACTTTACGCTAACCCATATTTAGGTTAATCTTTAAAGATTGCTAAATATACCTCAGACTTAACTCTTTTAGAGTTGGGTCGCTTTTATACCGCTTAATATGCGCAGGTGGTGGAACGGTAGACACGCAACGTTGAGGTCGTTGTGCCTTCGGGTGTGGGGGTTCAAATCCCCCTCTGCGCACCATACTCTCAAACTATTTACTTCAAAAAGAGACTTAATCAATGTTAAAAATATATATAGACGGCGATGCTTTTCCCAATCTTTTAAAACCTATTATACTGCGTCAGATTGAAAAGTATGGTATAAAAACATATGTGCTTGCTAATAAAAAGATAAATATCGGAAAATCAAAAAATATACATTATATTATTGTTGATGCTGGAGCTGATGAAGCTGACAATAAAATTGTAGAGATGTTGCAAGAGGGTGATTTGGTTATTACAGCTGATATCCCGCTGGCAGACAGAGTGATAGATAAAAATGCGCATGCAATAGACCATAGAGGCGAGCTTTACAGTAAAGACAATATTAAACAATACCTAGCAATGCGCAATCTAATGGAGAGCATCAGAGAAATGGGAGAGGTAACTAAGGGACCAAAACCTTTTGGACAAAAAGATGCCGAACTTTTTGCAAATCAGCTAAATATGTTTTTGCAAAAATGGGTGCTAAAGTAGCATTTTTTATATTTCATCATTTTTCCAGGCGGAAACTGCATCATTTAAGTTCTCAAATCCACTCTCTTTTGCGATTATAAATACTTCATCAAATATATAGCAGGTGACTCTTGTATTTAGTTCAAGTAAAAATACTGCATATTCGTCATTGCTTTTTTTGTTAACGGACAGAACACGCATACTGTCAACAATGTCTCCAACCTGAGGAGTTACATCAAACTCAACATTTATCAACTTTTTGCCGTCACTCGTATAAATTGCCATTATTGCCTCTGTTTTTTAGTATAATACCTGTACTTATTATACTCAAAGAATAGGAAATATATGAAATCTGTTATATTTGTTTGTCTTGGCAATATATGCCGTTCTCCTTTGGCTGAAGGCATTGCTAAAAAAATAGCCAAAGAGCATAATATAGATATAAATATTGATTCAGCAGGTACTGGAGACTGGCATATTGGAGAACCACCTTGTGAGGGCTCTCTTAGGGTAGCGCAGATGCACGGTATTGACATTAGCCATCTAAGGGCAAGGCAATTCACTAAAGAAGATGTGAATATATTTGATTTGATTGTGGTACTTGATGAAAAAAACATGTTACATGTAAAAGAAATGGGTGCTAAAAATATAGAAAAACTGGGTTGCTTTGCTTATGATTGTCAAGATGTTCCTGATCCATATTTTTTTAACGGTTTTGACGGCTTTTTGGAAGTATATAAAATGATAGAAATTTGTGTAAATAATCTTTTTAGTGTAAAATT
>CAZDEM010000085.1:0-2636 GCA_964504315.1 uncultured Sulfurimonas sp. | reverse complement strand
GTAGGGAATACACCGTTAATCCAGCTCAATGAAGCATCGAAACTTACAGGGGCTACAATACTTGGAAAATGTGAGTTTATGAATCCTACAAGCTCTGTCAAAGACAGAATAGGGTTCAATATGATACGCAGAGGAATAGAATCAGGGCATATAAAAGCCAATACAACTATTATTGAACCTACAAGCGGTAATACAGGAATCGCTTTAGCTGCCAATTGTGCTGCGCAAAATTTAAAACTTATATTGACTATGCCGGAATCTATGAGTATTGAGAGACGCAACCTACTCAAAGCACTCGGTGCTAAGTTGGTTTTAACACCTGCTGCAAAAGGAATGAACGGGGCAATTCAAAAAGCAATAGAAATTCAAGAAACTACACCCGATTCTATTATTTTACAACAGTTTGAAAACCCTGCAAACCCGGAAATACATGAAATTACAACTGCACAAGAAATTCTCAATGATACAGATGCAAATGTAGATGCTTTTGTTGCAGCGGTTGGAACAGGCGGTACATTAACTGGAACATCTAAAGTATTAAAACAACATATAGCAGATATTACTGTTTTTGCCGTAGAACCTGAGGCCTCGGCAATCCTCTCCGGCGGCACCCCGGCTCCGCATAAAATTCAAGGCATCGGAGCAGGTTTTGTTCCGGCTATTTTGGATACTTCCTGCTACAATGAAGTGATAAAAGTCAGTAATGAAGATGCAATTGCTACGGCAAGAATGTTGGCAAAACGAGAAGGTTTACTGGTCGGTATATCTTCTGGGGCAAATGTTTATGCTGCAATGAAGGTAGGTATGCGCGAAGAGTTTAAAGGCAAAACCATTGTGACAATTTTATGCGACACCGGAGAGCGGTATTTAAGCACAGAACTTTTTAGCGAGTAAGATGCAGTATTTAGAAACTATTAAAGCGCTTGATGGAGAGCTTTACAATCTCAAATATCATCAAAGACGCCTTGATGTGACAGTTAAAAATTCCAATATAATACTCAAGGATGTTTTAACTCCTCCGTCAGCTGGTCTGTTTCGATGCAGAGTTATTTATGACGGTAAAAATTATGAAGTGACATATCATCCGTATAAAAAAAAGAATATCAGAACTTTAAAACTTGTTTTTGATGATGATCTAAGCTATTCAAAAAAATATTATGATAGAAACAGTATTGATACACTGCTAAGACAAAAATCTTCTTGTGATGACATACTTATAGTCAAAAATGGGCTTGTTACAGATACTTCCATCGCAAATATAGCCTTTAAATATAAACATAATTGGATAACACCAAAAAAGCCTTTGCTGGAGGGTACAACTAGAGCGAGATTATTAGAGAGTCATAAGATTTTAGAAGAAGATATCTCTATAAAAGATTTAGAAAATTTTACTCAGGTGGCATTGATGAATGCGATGATAGATTTTGATATAATACAAAATGAAAATATAAGGGAAATAATTTGTTAGAAAACATAATACAAGATAGAGATTTTGCACTATTAATGAAAAAAAATATTGAGGAGCTAATAACTCTATTCTTTCAAAAAGAGCAAAATTTTGGCATTTTATGCAAAATAGAAGATGTAAGTTTTGAACCTGAACTGCCAGAGAGTATAAATACCGAGTTTCGTCCACTCACACTTTTTTTCTTAGCAGGGTACACATTTGAAACTGCTAGAATTGAAAATAATTTACTCATTTTTGAAGCTGGTTTCGGAAGTGATAATTTTGGCAGTATAGTGAGTGTACCACTACTCAGTATTTTACAGATTATTATAGATGAAACACCTGTTTTAATCAATATATCTGCGTATAAAGAAGAAGAATCAAAAGAAAAGGATAATGTTGATGAGAGCGGAGTTGAAAATTCTATGGCATCTTTTCTCTCCAACCCAGAGAACTCTAAATTCCTTAAATAGTACCTGCCTACACTCTGTTTAAAGAGAGCAGGTAGTTAACTACATTATCCACGAATGCATCATGTTTTCTTTCTTTGAGATAAGCTATATAAAAATTTCTTGTAATTTTATGATTTTTGAGTCTTGCTTCATATAATGTACCGTTTTCAATTTCTGATTTGATTACATGACGAGACATAATGGAAACAAGTGGTCTTTCTGCATTTTTATCCGCATGGAGAATAGACTCTTTAATGGAAGTCGGGCTTGTCAGTACGCCAATAACATTAAAGTTATTACATTGCACACCAATCTCTTCAAAAACTTCTGAGGTCAATTTTCGTGTGTGAGACTCCTCGTTACGACAAATCCAGTCAAAATCGAGTAAATCATCTGCACTGAGGTGCTTTTTAATCGGTTGATTTGAAAAAAGAACTAATTCATCTTCAACCCATTCTCTATAGATAATACCATCTTTAAAAACAGGTGATTCTATCAATGCTACATCTATCTTTTTGTCTTCAAGCTGCTCGATAATATTTGAAGAGAGATCAACATTCATAAACACTTCATTGTTGATACGTTTTTTTATTTCACCGAGATAATTCGGAAGAACATAATTACCGATTGCAAAAGAGGAACCCATAACAAATGTGAATTCTTTATTTATTATTTTTAATAAATCTTTTTCACTGTTTTGTATAGCTTTCTCAAGTCTTTGAGCAATTCTATAAAGG
>CAZDEM010000084.1:1642-7781 GCA_964504315.1 uncultured Sulfurimonas sp. | reverse complement strand
GTTAAATCTTCACCGCTTCTCTTTAGACCTGTGCAATGGTGTACTGAGGTAATGTGTCAGGGTAGGAATACAGCAGCACACCTTAGTATGCTATGTGCCGCAGCAATCTGGAGAGGGGCACCTAAAACCTAAACTATACAATAAAGAAAAACTATGATTTACATAGTAACCGCTCTCAAACCTGAAGCACAGGCCTTCGTTGATAAATACAAACTCAAAAAAAACAGACTGCAAAACTACACACTTTTTCAAAATGAAAACATCACACTTATTATCAGCGGTATCGGTGTTACAAATGCCAGACTCACGACCCAGACACTTATAAACAATTTTGACATAACCGATGATGATATTTATCTCAATGTCGGCATTTGTGCGGCACCAAAAAAACATGCTCTGGGCGAACTTATAGAAATTGGTTCTGTTACATATAAAAATACGGACTATATCTTTGACTCAGATAAACAAGCCCTTACATGTATGGATGAAGAGGCAGCAACTGAGCAAGGAACAATAGTCGATATGGAGAGTTATGGCTTTTATGATGCGGTTGTTCATAATCCCGCTATTAAAAGATTTCATATTTTAAAAGTAGTCAGTGATCATTTTGAACCCATTACTATTACAAAAGAAAATACGAAATCACTTTTATTTAATGTTATAGATGATATAAATAGAGTATTACTAAATTAGGATTTATTATAATGCGAATCTTTTTACTTCTTTTAAGCCTCTTCATCACACTGAATGCCGCGCAACCTACAGACACGCAACTCAAAAAAATGATAGGACGCATGCTTATCGTCGGCTTTGATACAAGCTATATAGAACCGACTGCACAAATAGTATTTGATATACAGCAGTATGATTTGGGCGGTGTGATTCTTTTTGACAGGTTTTACAATGATAAAAAACGAACGAAGAACATACTCTCTCCTTATCAGTTAAAAAAGCTGACGCAGCATCTCAAATACTTCTCAAAACAACCGCTCTTTATAGCCGTAGACCAAGAAGGAGGCAACGTTGCCAGGCTTAAACCGAAGTATGGGTTTTTAAAAATCCCCTCAGCCTCTGCTGTCTCATGTATGCCTCTGCAAGAAGCACAAAACATCTACGATGCACAGGCAAAAATGCTTGCAAATGCCGGTATCAATGTCAACTTTGCTCCCGTTGTAGATTTAAGTATAAACCCCCTAAACAAAGTCATTGTAGCGCTTGAGCGCTCTTATGGAAGCAACCCGGAACAAGTTGTAAAATACGCACAAACAATGATAGACGCACAAAGAAAACACAATGTCATCTCTGTTTTAAAACATTTCCCCGGACACGGCTCATCTCTTGGGGATTCGCATAAGGGGTTTGTTGACATTACAAACAGTTGGAGCAAAAAAGAGTTAGAACCATATAAACTGCTCATAAAGGCACATAAAGCAGATGCCATAATGACAGCACATGTGTTTAACGCGAAGTTAGATGACAAATACCCTGCCACCCTCTCTTATAAAATAAATACCCAACTTTTACGCAATAAAATGCATTTTCGCGGCACTATTATCAGTGATGATATGCAGATGAAAGCAATCTCGGCAAATTATTCACTTAAAAGTGCCGTGACACTGGCTATAAACAGCGGTGTGGATATTTTACTTTTTGGCAATCAACTCGCACATAACTCCACACAAGAGATAGTTGATATAATATTTAAACAGGTCAAAAATAAGAAAATTCCGCTTAAACGCATTATAGAATCAAACCAACGCATAGCCAACTTACATGTAAAGAACAGTATCATTCAAAAGCCGATTGTATTTAAAAAAGAGCGCAAAGAGATGACAAAGCAATATATAAAAAAGCATTACGGACTAAATGTGAAAGACATTCATATAAAACCTAAAATCATTGTTTTGCATTGGACTGCAGTTATGGATTTTAACAAAAGTTTTCAAAGACTCTACCCGCAAAAACTGCTGAGTGACAGAAAAGATATAGCCAAAGCCTCAGCACTCAATGTCTCAGCACATTTTTTAGTCGACCGTGACGGAACGATTTACCAGCTAATGCCTGAAAATATGATGGCACGGCATGTTATAGGACTCAATTACTCAAGTATCGGCATTGAAAACGTTGGCGGAGAGGCAAACAAGAAAGAGGATTTGACACCGGCTCAGGTAGACTCAAATATAGCGCTTGTAAAGTATCTCAAACAAGAATATCCCGGTATTACCTACCTCATCGGTCACTATGAATACACAAAAATGCAAAATAATCCGCTTTGGCTTGAACGTGATGCCGGCTACAGAACGACAAAAGCAGACCCGGGAGCGGACTTCATGTATAAGGTCAGACAGGGCGTAAAATCTTTGCATCTCAGAGGCGCTGATGAGTAACGGGTTTTCAGGTCTTGACTGGTTTGTCTTTGCCTCTTATTTTATGATACTCGCCATCAGTTCCTTCCTCTTTTCACAATTTAAAATCAGATCTTCAAGAGATTATTTTGTCAGTTCCAATACAATGCCAATGCTGGCCGTCGCCGTATCCATTGTTGCCACATCCCAATCAGCCGCAACATTTTTGGGTGTTCCCGAATTTTCTTATGTGCATGACTTTACTTTTATAGGTTTTTATGTTTCTGCTCTTTTGGCTGTTATTTTCATCTCAATCGTGTTTGTACCGAAATTTTACGAATACAAAGTGGTTACAGTTTATGAACTACTCCAGACACGTTACGGCGAAAGTGCCAAAAAACAAGCCGGGTTGATGTTTTTACTCGGACGGGTAATGGCAAGCGGAGCCAGACTCTACATCGGTGCGCTTGCGGTGAGTATGATACTTTTTTTAGACATCACATTTTTGCATATGCTTCTCTCCATCATTATTTTACTTACGGGGGCTTTGGCATATACCTATTTCGGCGGTATCAAATCTATCATTTACAGTGATGTCATTCAAGCCATTACCTACGTCGGTGCCGGGATTTTAGTCTTTTGGTATCTCTATATTTCGCTTCATAATGTTGATATATTACAAGTTTTACAAGCGCATAACAAGTTACATGTAATAGATACTACACTTGGCGGTAAGTTCAGTATTTTAGCTCTTGTGAGCGGCTGGATGCTGTTAAATATAGCCGCTTTCGGGCTTGACCAAGACATGACACAACGCGTACTCAGCTGTAAAAATAAAAACGATGCCTCAAAGTCACTCATTCTCTCCATTGTTTTTACCATCCCCATTGTGTTGCTTTTTTTAGGCATAGGGGCACTACTTTTTGTGCATTACCAGACAGGTCAAGTGAATCAAAATTTTCAGGGTGAGAGTATAACTATATTTATGTATTATATCTTAAACGAAATGCCTTCGGGGCTTCGAGGACTTGTCACAGTCGGGGCAATTGCCGCAGCGCTCTCAAGCACAAATTCCGTCTTAGGGGCTATGGCCTCTGTGGCGGTTGAAGATTTATACAGACCCTATAAAATTCAAAAAAATCCTGATACAAAAGAAGCCCATTTTTTACAAGCCTCGCGCATGGCTGTACTGCTTTTTGCTTTTGTACTTTTTTTGATGGCGATTGTGAGTTATTTTTGGCAAAGAGAGAGCGAGCTTTCACTCGTTAGCTTTGCACTCGGTGTGATGACCTTTGCCTACACAGGACTGTTGGGCGTGTTTTTCTCGGCAGTTTTTACTTCAAGAGGCAGTGCTGCAACAGTGCCTTTTGCATTAATTGGCGGATTTATAAGCGTTTTAGCTTTACAGCCCTACACTTTGGGTATTCATATAGGTTTTGCATGGCAGATGGTTTTAGGAACACTGGTTTCGTTTTTGATTATGCAGACAGATACACAGGACAGATAAAATGGCAAAAAAAAGAAAAAATCAAGAAGATAAAATAGAAAAAGAACAAAGACTGCAAGAGTACAAGGAAAAAAACAGATGGTTTTGGTGGGAAGAAGATGTGCTGGTTTTTAATATCTTGGGAAAACCCTCTGCAAAAATCACGAAAATCGGCAAACCCTTAGGCAATCAACTCAAAATTTCTGTAGCAGCCGCCCCTGTTAACGGTAAGGCAACCGACCACCTTGTAAAGTTTTTGGCAAAAGAGTTTGATGTAAAAGTAAGAGACATTGAGGTTGTTTTTGGCAGAATGAATGTCAACAAACAGCTCAGAGTCACAAAACCAAACAAGCTTCCATCCGTTTTTAAAGAAAAATAATGAAAGAACTCTATATAGGCGTGATGAGTGGGACGAGTCTTGACGGTGTTGACATTGCGCTGTGTGAAATAGATGAGGCGAGTTGTACACTTTTAGCTTCTGCGGAGTATGAATTTCCACAAGAGTTAAAGGCAGAGATTTTACATCTTATATCACACCCTGTCACTCTCAAACAAATCGGCGAATGTGACAGTAAACTCGGGCTGCTTTTTGCCAAATGCATTAACACTTTTTTAATAAACAATGAGTTATATATAAAGAGTATAACCGCCATCGGTCTTCATGGGCAGACTCTTTGGCATGAGCCTGATTCTTTTTACCCTTTTTCACTACAGCTTGGCAATCCTAACATCGTTGCAGCTAAAACAGGCATCACGACCGTAGCCGATTTTCGCAGAATGGATATGGCAAACGAAGGACAAGGCGCACCCTTTGCACCTGTTTTTCATCAGTTCTTATTTGCCAAAGAAAAAGACAAATGTGCGCTTGTAAACATCGGCGGTATGGCAAATATCTCTTTGCTTTTTGGCGAGCTTCAAGGCTGGGATGTCGGCTGCGGCAATGTACTTATGGACTTGTGGATGCAAAAAACACAGCATAAAAGCTATGATGATGCAGGAGCTTTTGCAAAGAGCGCTCAAGCAGATGAAAAACTCCTCAAAAGAATGCTTGAGGATGAGTATTTTCAAAAACAGCCGCCAAAAAGTACAGGCAGAGAGTATTTTAATGAAGTGTGGCTCTCTCAAAAGCTTCAAGATTTTGAATATTTAAGCGATGCACAGGTACAAAGAACACTTTTAGAACTCACTGCCCAAAGCATTGCAAACGACATCAATGCCACTGAGGCGACACAACTTATCGTCTGCGGCGGCGGAGCAAAGAACACTTTTTTACTCCAACGTCTCAATGAACTCTGCCGCATCAAGGTTCTTGCTAGTGACACACTTGACATCAGCAGTGATTTTTTAGAGGCAATGGCCTTTGCCTGGTTTGCCAAAAAGCGCCTGCACAAAGAGCCTTTAGCCCTCAGCAGTGTCACTGGAGCAAAAAAAGACTCTATAGCGGGAGCTGTTTATGAAGCAGATTAAAGAGTGGCTTGCCACGACACCTTATAACGATTACGACATCACAATTGCTTCAGCCGATGCGAGTTTTAGAAAGTATTACAGACTCTCACAAGGCAGAACAAGTGTTATCTTAATGGATGCTTCATTAGAAAAAGACTCTTTAATGCCTTTTGTAGATGTTACGCACAGACTCTTACATGTAAACGTTAAAGCACCGAAGATTCTTGCACAAAACCTCTCTTTGGGGTACTTAATTTTAGAAGATTTCGGCGATACAAACCTGCTGGATGTTCTTAACAAAGCAAATTTTATAGAGCTGTATGAAAAAGCCATAGATGAAATCGTCAAAATGCAAAGAGCAGACAGTAAAAATCTGCCGTTGTATGACAAAGCATTTCTCCATGCTGAGATGGATCTGATGCAGGAGTGGTTTTTAAAGAAGAAACTAGGCTTACATGTAAGTAAAGAAGCAAAAGAGCTTCTCTCTTGCACACTTGATACAATATCGGACGTTGTGTTATCTCAGCCGCAAAATATTTTTGTACATCGTGATTTTCACTCTCGTAATATTATGCTCACACCGCAAAATACCCTGGGTGTGATTGATTATCAAGATGCTATGAGCGGTGCGCTGACTTATGATTTGGTTTCACTTTTAAAAGACTGTTATATTGCTTTTGAGAGAGAAGATATAGAAGAATTAGCGCTTTTGTTTGCTCAAAAAAAGAGCTTACATGTAAAAGATGAAGAGTTTTTAAAGTGGTTTGATTTTATGGGGCTGCAGCGGCATATAAAGGTGCTTGGGATTTTTTCACGTCTGTATCTGCGAGACGGCAAAGATGGATATTTAAAAGATATTCCG
>CAZDEM010000084.1:0-1542 GCA_964504315.1 uncultured Sulfurimonas sp. | reverse complement strand
TCGCCTTTTAGGCTTACAAGCAACTTAGCCTAGACTGAAGTCTAGGTTCCGAAAACATGGAAAATACTAAGGATATACGATGAAAGCAATGATACTTGCGGCAGGACGGGGTGAGCGGATGCGTCCTCTTACCGACTCACTGCCAAAACCTTTGTTACATGTAAAGGGTAAAGCGCTTATAGAATGGCACATAGAAAAACTCTCACGAAACGGTTTTGACGAGATTATCATCAACATTGCCCATTTAGGTTACAAAATAGAGGAGTATTTAAAAGACGGCTCACAATGGGGTGTGAAAATTTACTACTCTGATGAACAAGATACAGGAGCATTAGAGAGTGCGGGCGGCATCAAAAAAGCTTTGCCTCTTTTAGGAAACGAGCCTTTTTTGGTTATTAACGGCGATATATTCTGCAATTATGAATTTAATCCCGACTTTGAGCTTCAAGGAAAGCTTGCCCATTTGATTTTGGTACCGAATCCTCCTCATAACCCACAGGGTGATTTTGGGCTGAAAAACGGACTTGTTACAAATAAAGATGATGACATGTACACCTTTTCGGGCATAGGCTATTATCATCCGAATTTTTTTAAAGATGTTGCGTTACAAAAAAGCCCACTTGCTCCCATTTTACGAAAATTTATAGAAAAAAAATATGTAAGTGGAGAACTGTTTAACAACATGTGGCACGATATAGGCACACCACAAAGGCTTAAAAATATAAATGAAAACTAAACTCTTACTTCTGCTTGCACTCAGCCTATCACTTTTTGCAAAATATGACAACTGTACCTTTCAAAACAAACACTATGAAGATATTTGTAAAAAAGTAGTAAAACACGGCGTTAGTTATGGGTATGCCAATAAATTTCTGCTCTCCTACTTTAAAACACAAAAATATGATGAAATCAGCTGGAAATATTTACAGCCTTCTAAAATAAAATATCATAAAGAAAAAGAAAAACAGGCAAATAATGTACTGGTAAAATTTGTACCAAAAATGGTAAAAAATCTCAAACAATACAAAGAAGTGTATGACTATGCTGAAAAAAAATACGGTGTTAACCGTGAAATCATTGCCGCAATTTTGCTCAAAGAGACAAAACTCGGAAAAATAAAGCCCACACATGATGCGTTCATTGTCTTTAACACTATAGTTGTACGCACAAAGCCTGATTCACGTAGAAACAAATGGCTCTTAAAAATGGGGAAAACAAATATGGCTTCCATTATAGAACATTGTTACAAACAGGGTGTAAAACCCGAGCAATGTAATCTGCCAAGCTCTTACGCCGGAGCTGTCGGCATCCCGCAGTTTATGCCCAACAGTTTTATTTATACTGATTCATACAAAGGCAAAGTTGCTGATCTGACAAAAATGGAAGACGCCATCCTCTCTGCTGCAAGGTTCTTACATATAAAAGCAAAGTTTAACACACTCATAAAGTGGGAAAGAATGCCTAACATCCCTTTAATAGAGCAAGAATGGTATGCTTATGCCTACAAATATGATAATGCTTCGTTTTGTTACGAAAAAAGTA
>CAZDEM010000083.1:0-7852 GCA_964504315.1 uncultured Sulfurimonas sp. | reverse complement strand
CATGGTGGTTTAGCCTTTTTTATGCAGTTAGTTTTGGTGGATTTGTCGGATTTGCCGGATACATGAAAGTGTATCTTATGAATACTTATCAAGCTGACATGAGCAGCTTTGGTATGCATGTATTTAATGAACCAAATGTTAAAGTAATCGCCGGTTATTTTGGAGCACTTACTATTTTTGCCGGTGCGGTATTAAGACCGGTCGGCGGAGCAATTGCAGATAAAATGGGTGGTGTTAAATCACTTTATATTTTCTTCGGAATCGTAACACTTTTAGCAATTGTAAATGCAGTTATCACGTTGCCTTTTTGGGTTGCGATTGTAGTACTTTTTTTAATTATGGCAAACCTCGGTATGGCAAACGGAGCAGTTTTCCAGCTTGTTCCGCAAAGATTTGGTAAAGATATCGGTATTATGACGGGTATAATCGGTGCTGCCGGTGGTCTTGGCGGTACAGCACTTATTAAAACACTTGGTTGGAGTAAAGACGCCTTTGACGGATACTCAGCAGGCTTTATGATATTTGCCGGTGTTGTTCTTGTTGCTATCATGGGTATCTCATTAGTCAAAACAAGATGGAGAACTACCTGGGGTGTTGCAGCTGGTGGAAGAATATAAATTAAATGATGGAGAATATTTTGCAATTACAAGTATTAGAAAAAGCATACGAAGCTAGAAATAAAAAAGTAAATAAAATTGAAAAAGTCAAAGATCTTAAAAAACCCATACAAGCTTTCGAGAAGATAGCACAGTATGCAAAAGAGGGGTATGATTCTATCCCTGATGAAGATAAAAAATATTTTTTAAAATGTTTTGGTATCTTTGATAAAGACGGGCAAACCCCTAAACAGTTTATGATGAGAGTCAGAGTTGCAGGCGGGCATCTGGACACAGTTCAGGCAAGAAAAATCGGAGAAATTGCAAAAGAATTCGGTCAAGACTACATTGACATTACGACAAGAGCGCAGATTGAGCTTCGCTTTTTAAATATTGAAGATATGCCTGCGATTTTAGCAGGTCTTGATTCAGTTGGACTCACTTCTTACCAAACAGGTGTAGACAACTTTAGAAATATAGTCACAGACCCACTTGACAAAGACGGCTTTGACAATGTACTTCCTTCATATAGTTTATTGAAAAAAATTGAAAAAACTTTTTTAAAAAATCCTGACTGGATTTCTACACTTCCAAGAAAATTCAATACAGGAATTTCAGGTTCGCTTGCAAACAGATGTAATGTTTTTGGACATGACTGTTCTCTTGTTCTTGCACAAAAAGATGGAGTTTACGGCTACAACATGTTCCTTGGCGGCAGAGTCGGCATAATTGCCAAAGATGCAGATATATTTTTGTCAAATGAAGAAGAAGTTTTAAAAGCTTACGGTGCTCTTATTGAAATCTTCAAAAAGTACGGTTTTAGAGACAACAGAAATAAAAACAGACTTCACTTTCTAATCGATGCTGTGGGAATGCCTGAAATTTCTGCGGCTATTCGCGAAGTTGCGGGTGTAGATTTTCAAGCAGCAGGTGAAACAATGACGCAGATGAATCCGGTAGATTCTGATCATGGAAAAGTACAGCTTCGTGATGGTTCATTCGGTATACAGATTATCGTACCTTCTGGAATCTTTGCAGGAAGTGACCTTATCAAAGTAGCTGAGTTAAGCCAAGTCCACGGCAATGGCGAAATCAGATTCAGTGTTGAACAGAATATTTATATTTTAGGTGTCAAAGACACAGCTGCACTTTTACAAGATCCTTTTTTTACAAGATATAAAAATGTAAATACGCCTTATTTTAACAATCTTGTCGCTTGTGCAGGAACAAAGCATTGTGCGTTTGGTGTTATTGAGAATAAAGAAGATGCGATTGAAATGGCTGAGTATTTAAGCACTAAAGTTCCACTCGAATCCGGTAGAGTAAGAATGTATTGGTCGGCTTGTGTCAAAGGCTGTGGCACTCATGAAATAGGAGATATCGGTTTTGAAGGCTGTAAAGCAAAAGTCAATGGACAAACCGAAGACGGAGTCCATATAACCATAGGAGGAAAGATTGTAAGTGAAGGTAAAAATGGTTACACAGTTATCAAATCTGCTCCACTGAAATTTTCTAAATATTTTGTTGAAACACTTGTATTGGAATATAAAAAACTGCGTTTAAAAAATGAATCATTTGAAAAATTCCATGATAGAGTCTTATCACAATATTCTCATGCATATATTGGTTTTTATATGCAGTTGCAAGCATATTTACGCACAAAAGATATAGACATTGATTTAAACATCAATAAAATTACAAAAACCGGAAAAAATGAAGAATTTGAACTTTTTGAACTTGGTCGTAAAATATATTTTGCACTTTCTAAGCAAGAACCTTATACAGCCTATAATAGGTTTACAAATGAAAATCGTAGAGAAAAATTAATACCTTTACATAAATTAGTTCCAAATATTGATAAAAACATAGCTGAGCTTGTTCTTAAAATGCTAGATGTTGAAGAAAAAAGAGCAGTTGTTTTTTCTGAACTTCTTTCATTAATCAGTCTACAGTAATTTGATTAAATTTTAATCATTTTTTGCTCATCATACAAGCAGGTATGAGCTATAATATATAATAAAATTTAAAGGAATATATATGGGTTATGTAAAACCAGAAATAGTTGTAGATGGAATGGTTAATGCAGGAGTATATAAAGCAGGTCTAGGTGTAAAAGATTTATTAATACGTGGTTCTCTCGCAGGTGCCCTGCTAGGAGTTGCCACAACACTAGCTATTGTTGCTGCTACACAAACACATTTACCAATTGTTGGAGCACTGATTTTCCCTGTTGGCTTTGTTATGATTGTCTTACTGGGATTGGAGCTTGTAACCGGAAGCTTTGCTCTGCTAACAACCTCTTTGTTTGATAAAAAAATAGGCATTGCCCAACTATCAATAAACTGGTTTTGGGTATTTACAGGTAATCTACTGGGCAGTCTACTGTTTGCAGCTCTTTACAGTTTGGTTGCTACAAAATTTGGACATGTTGAGTCTTCTCCTGTCATAGATATGATTAAGCATATTGCTGAAGCAAAAACAATCGGATATGAAAAAATTGGGGCAGATGGTATTTATACTGTTTTTTTAAAAGCTGTATTTTGTAACTGGATGGTATCTCTAGGTGTAGTAATGGCATTAACAGCTACAACTACAATAGGAAAAATTGCAGCTATGTGGCTGCCTATTTTGACCTTTTTCGGACAAGGATTTGAGCACGCCGTAGTCAACATGTTTGT
The DNA here is from genome assembly GCA_964504315.1 of uncultured Sulfurimonas sp. Lineage (GTDB taxonomy): Bacteria > Campylobacterota > Campylobacteria > Campylobacterales > Sulfurimonadaceae > Sulfurimonas. Next base: position 4,578 of record CAZDEM010000083.1, on the reverse strand, counting down.
TATTCCTGCAGGAATAATGCTTGGTGCAAACGTAAGTGTTTCTCAGTGGTGGTTGTGGAATGAAATTCCGGTTACCTTAGGAAATATCGTTGGCGGAGCTATTTGTACAGGTATGGCTCTGTATTACACACATAGAAAAACCCAAGCTTAAAAGAAGTTGCAAAGCAACAATAACAACTTTTTTGTATATAATAAGCCTATCAAAAAAGGCTCATTATGATTAAAAGTAATATTAAAACTTCCGGTTTCACACTTGCAAAACGTAAAGAGCTTACCGGAGATGATTTTTATGATATTAAGACTATTGGCAACTTGAGTATTGCCATAGTTTGTGATGGTGTCGGGAGTGCCGAAGAAGGTGCCCAGGCCGCAAAAAGAGTCACTTCATACCTTATAAACAATTTTAAAATCCGTCCAAAAACCTGGTCAATTGAAAAATCCATAAAAACTTTTATAAACTCCATTAATTCTATTCTTTATAAAGAATCTCAAATAAACTATGAACGCAGTGAACTTGTCACAACACTCGCAATAGTTGTTATAGAAGGAAACCGTTTATACGGTGCCAATGTTGGAGACAGCAGAGTCTATCTGCTAAGAGATAATTCATTAACACAGCTTTCAACTGACCATGCAATGCAAGAAGAAGGCTATGAAAATGTCCTTACGCAGGCTATAGGTATAAGTGAAGATGTACAGCCCTATTATTTTGAAAATATTGTTCAAAAAAATGACAAAATCCTTCTTTGCAGTGATGGTTTGTATAATACACTCTCTGAAGAGACCATAAAAAACAATATTGCAAAAGGTGCTATTGCTCTTGTAAAAGAGGCAAGTAAACTGACAAATGACAATTTGGAAGATGATACAACTGCAGTAGTTTTAGAAATCCTTCATGCAGATGAAGTGGAAATACTCAAACAGCAAAAACTAGATATTCCATCATCACTCAAAGCAGGTCAGACAATAGACGGCTACCGACTCGAAAAACCTCTCATTCAAAACGAAAGAACTTGGCTTGCAACTAAAAAGACAAAACAATATGTAATTAAATTCGCACCGATTGAAGCAAAAGAAGATAATCGAATTTTAGATTTATTTGTTAAAGAAGCATGGAATGCCAAGCGCCTCAAAGCAAAGTTTTTTCCCAAGGCTGTCATTCCAAAAAACAGAAGCTGCCGATACTATGTTATGCAGCTCTTTGAAGGGGAAGATTTAAATAATTATCTGACGTCACACTTACATGTAACCATAGATGATGCAGTAGAGCTTGCACAAACACTTTTAAATATGTCTCAATTTTTACTCAAATATGACCTGGTACACGGTGATATTAAACCAAACAATATAATGATTGCCAAAATTGATGAAGATACAACAGAATATAAAGTTATCGATTTTGGCAGTATTACAGAAATATTCTCAGAAGAATCTCGTGCTGGAACACCCAGCTTTTTGGCACCTGAGCGATTTCAAGGCGAGGCTATAAGCGAAACAACGGAAATTTTTGCTATCGGGGTTACACTTTACCTCAGTTTAACAGGCAAGTACCCTTATGGTGAAATAGAGCCCTTCCAAAATCCATCATTCAAAGAAGCTAAAAAACCAAGTCATTATAATTCAAATATACCTGATTGGCTAGACAGTGTCATTATGCGTTCTATCGCCTTAGAGAAAGACCATAGATATGAGCACTACTCTGAAATGAAGTATGAACTTACACATCCGCAAAAGGTAAAACCGTATTTTATAAAGAATGCTCCATTGATTGAAAAATCACCCTTGCTCTTTTATAAGAGTGCTTTTACTATAATGACAGTTATAAACTTTATACTTATCTATTTAGTATTAAAATAAGAGGAAATAAATGAGCTGGTTCAATTTTTTTCGGCCAAAACCTCATTGCTTAAAAAGCTTTGGAAGAGGTATTAATGCAGATATTGCAAAGAATGAAGAAAAACTGTTCAACAAAGCCTATGAAGCATTTGAAAAAAAAGAAATTTTAAATGCCTATGAATTCTTTTTCAATTCTTTAATGAATTACAAAAATGGGATTTCTAATGAAAATATTATACTTACAAAAGAAAAAGAGACACTGAAATTTATAATTTATCAAGGCACTGCAAAAATCAATGGTTTTACTACGAACAAAAAACTCTATGCAGAAGTGACCATGGTTAAAGCAAAAAGTGCAAATGTTGCGCTCAAACGCTATGTTCTTGAGAGAAATTACCAGTTTACTTATATAAATTACTGTAGTGACGGCAACTATATAAAATTAAAACTTAACCTTGATAATATTACAATGACCCCTCAAAAAGCTTTTTACCCTTTAAGAGAGTTGGCGCTAAATGCAGATTATGATAAAGAGCATATGCTCAGTGAGTTTAAACAAAAAGAGTTAGAAGATATAGGGCATATCAAAAAGCTAGATGCTACAGAGCTAAAAGTCAAATATGAATTTTTGCACAAATGGATAGATGAATTAAATGAAAAAATACACTCACTTCCATCAGATGACAGCATAGGTATGCAGTCATTTTTATATCTTAACTTTTTGTTCAAAATTGACTATCTTATGGTTCCAAAATGTAAAATATATCAAAAATTAACAAAACAACTTCAAGATTATTTTGGTGATGAAGATGTTTTACCCGAAGTAAAAAATGCAGAACTTGCAAAATATATTTTGACGCTTGAAAAGCTCAGTTTTGAAGAATTTAGTTTAAATTTTTATGAAGCAAAATATACATTCAGCCAAATTGAAAAAAGCTCCTATGACGAGCTTATAAATTTCATAGAAGAATCTCTTATAAAACTCAGATGGTATAAAAATAATAGACATCCTCAAATTATACCAACTATTTACAGTTATATAGCACTCTATGCTCTTTACAACTATGGCTTAAATCCTCCGGCTAGGAAATTACTTCATATTTATATCTCTGTTATTTATGCTGAGTATTTCAACGCCTTAGGTTGCAGTGGCTATTATGATACAGATAAACATAAATTTCTCAAAAGTGACATAATTTCTCAAATTGAAAATATTATTTCAGAATATAAACATCAGTACAAATTGCTCAAAGCCTTTGGTGAGGAACTTGATTTCAGCTCACTCAATGATTTCTCAAACAGCTACTTTAGTGCATTAAAAAATTTAAATTTTCATGAGGCATAAGAGATGAATACACAAACTCTATTAGAAACCTATATTGAAAACATTATACAAATTATGACACCATACGGCAGTGGAACCGGCTTTATAATAGATGATTTAATCATAACAAATTCTCATGTATGTTCAGGACTCAAAGAAGTTGTTATTAAAGCAGAACATATACCAAGAAGTATTGCAAAAGTTATTTATGATGACCCATATTATGATTTGGCTTTTATAAAATATGATTTTAAAAAACCGAAAAATCCATTAAAACTTGCCCAAAATAATGTCGAAAATGGAGATACGACTATAGCGATAGGACACCCTTACGGTCTTAATTACACAGCAACAGAGGGCATAGTCTCGCGTGCGTCCAGACTTATGGGTGATTTGGAGTATATTCAAATTGATGCTGCCATCAACCCGGGAAACAGTGGAGGGCCTCTTTTAAATGACAAAGGAGAAGTTACAGGAGTTAATACCTTCATTATTCAAAATGCGAATAATTTAGGTTTTGCTCTACCCGTTCACTACCTTAAAGATGCACTTGCATCTTTTAAAAAACTCGGAGTGGAAAATGTCATTAAATGCCCCTCTTGTAAAAATCTTATTCAAGAAAAAGATATAAAAAATGACTACTGTCCCAAATGCGGAGCGGAATTAGAAATAGCCAGACTTAGAAGAAAAGGTTACACACCTATAGGACCGACAAAACTTATAGAAGATATACTTGAATCTTTAGATATCAATGTAACACTGGCCAGAAGAAGTCAATCCTCTTGGAGGATAGATGAAGGATCTTCAAGAATTAACATCAACTATTATGAAAACGGCATAATCATCGGGGATGCAAAACTTTGTGCAATTCCAAAAAATAATATAGAGCAGATGTATGATTTTCTATTGGAAGAGAACAATAAACTCTCATATTTACAGTTTTCCATCAAGGAAAACAGTATTTACCTTTCTTACCTGGTGATAGACTCTTCCTTAACAAAAGAAGAGGGGAAAATTGCAATAAATAAGTTAATCAAAGATGCAAATAAGTATGATAATATTCTAATAAATAAATATGGTGCTTTACGACAAAAAAAAGACACTGACGACTAAAGGAAAAATATATGGCAAAATTTTTAAAATTTGATTGTAACTTAGAGAATTTTATATCACAACTGACACAGCGCCTAGATGCTAATAATAATAAAATAGAAAAGCTGCTCAAACAAGAGAAAAAAACCTATGCGAATTTTGTAAAACCCTTGGAAATTATGGATGAATATTTGGAACAATTTTTTACGCCATTATCACATCTCAACTCTGTAAACAACTCTGAAAAAACGCAAAAAGTCTATACCGAATCATTACCGCTTATTACAGAATACTCAACGCAACTTTCACAAAATATTGATATATAC
>CAZDEM010000082.1:0-7905 GCA_964504315.1 uncultured Sulfurimonas sp. | reverse complement strand
CTTCTTGATAATTACAACATTGAACAAAAGACGGTTATGCTCTGTGTCAAGCCGGCAAATGTGGAAGAAGTATCGGCAAAACTTCAAGGCAAAGCAGAAATACTTTATTCGGTTTTAGCCGGAACAAGCATAGAAAAATTAAAAAATAATTTTAATACATCCGCTGTTGTAAGAGCTATGCCAAATCTTGCAGCAAGCGTCGGTAAATCTATGACAACTTTAACAGGTGATACCGCTTATAAAGAAGAATCCCAAACACTTTTTTCCTCTATCGGTACAACAAGATGGCTTGGTAGTGAGAAAGAGATAGATATAGCAACAGCACTCGCAGGAAGCGGTCCTGCTTATCTTGCACTTATTGCAGAATCTTTAACCGACGGTGCAGTAAAACAAGGGCTCAAACGAGATGATGCTATGGCGATTATGAGAGGTCTATTTGATGGTTTTGGAACACTAATACAAGACATCCACCCTGCCCTCTTAAAAGACGGAGTAATGAGCCCCGGAGGAACAACCGCAGCCGGTTACGCTGCATTAGAGCAAGGCAATGTCCGAAATGCATGCATAGAGGCTATAGAAAAAGCCTACAAAAAAGCAGTTGAACTTTAAAGTTCATCTGTTTTCGTTAAAATTCATCCTCCGTATCATATGTCAAATACAAAATCATAATCCAAATCAACAGACAAATTGCTACTATCTCATACCCTATGAGCCAAACAATAGGAAACGCATTCAAGTTTAAAAGTTGAAAATTATCCCAACTGCCGCCTGCGATAAATAAAAACAAAAAGAATGCACCTACAACATAAGGAATACCTACAAAATAAAGTGTATATGCAACAAATTCCCATTCATCAGGAACAAATAAATAATCTTTAAAGTCAACTTTTTGAGCACCGAAACTCGCACGTTTTTTTGCAACTTTCGCTTTTTTTTCATGCATAGACTTTGCACGTCTTTCATTCATAATTAACTGATTATAATAAAGCATATTTCGCTTCTGATTTAATTCGTCTTCAGTAGTCTCATTCATTATCTTTTCCTATTAAAGTAATTTTACATCTTTAATAGTTAATGACAACTTAAACCGTTAATTTTAATTATTTAAAAATTTCAGAATCTCTTCTTCTATATTCTCTTTTTCAATAACTGTTTTTTGTGCTATAGGCTTAGAAAATAACTCTTTTATCATCTGAGGAATCTCAAGATGTGCTACTTTTGAAATAGATTCTAATGCTTCAATATCTTTTGTATCTACTTCTCCCGTGAGTGCATTGGCAATGACGGGAGAAAATTTTGTCCACTCTGCAGTTGAGTAGGCAATAGTTTTGATGTCAGGGCTTGAACATGTCTCATAAGACTTCATACATGTAGCCGTATGTGGATCCATCAAATAGTGATACTTTTGAAATATTTCTTTGATATATTTTTTTCCTTCTTCGCCGTTGCAATAGTCAGCATCAAAACACTCACGGAGTTTTGCAAGTTCATCAGCAGTTAATTCATAGAAATTATTCTCTTCGAGATTCTGCATTAACTCTTTTGTTCTTACTTCACCGAACAAATCAAATAAAACCCGCTCAACATTAGATGATTTTAAAATATCCATTGCAGGTGACGTTGTACCCACAACTTCACAATTTCTCAAGTCATACTTTCCATCACGGATTAAACGAGTCAGTACATTATTTTCATTTGAAGATATAATAATTTTTTCTACCGGAAGTCCCATTTTCCAAGCGTAATATCCGCCAAGAGCATTTCCAAAGTTTCCGCTTGGAACATTGAGGTAAACTTTTTCTCCCATAGTAATTGCATTTTGTCGAACAAGTTCCAAATACGAATGAATGTGATAAATTATTTGAAAAATTATACGACCGAAATTTACAGAGTTTGCTGCTGAGAGTTTTGTATCTTTTTTCTGCAGTGCTTCTTTAAAACTTTGTGAAGCCAACAAGCGTTTGAGTGCATTTTGTGCATCATCAAATACACCGTTAATACCAATAATCTTTAAATTAGATGCATCTTCTGTCACCATTTGCAAACGCTGTACATCACTTGTTCCGCCATCAGGGTATAAACATGCCACTTTTACATTTGCACGATTTTTAAATGTTTCAAGCGCTGCAGGACCGGTATCACCGCTTGTCGCTGCCAAAATCAAATAGTTTTCATTTAGTCTTTGGGCAATTGAAGAGAGTACTACACCAAAGGGCTGCAGAGCCATGTCTTTAAACGCACGTGTAGGACCATGGTAAAGTTCACTGATATAAAGGTTCTCTTTTACTTTTACAACAGGGACAGGATTAGAAGCATCATCAAATTTATCATATAAAGATAAAGCTTCATCAATAACTTTCGTATCTATGTCAATTTCAAAACGATTTAACATATCAGATGCCAGCTCTTTATAAGAAGAGTTTAAATGCTTTTGTAAAAATTCTTCTCCTAGCTCGGGAAGTCTCTCTGGGACGTAAAGACCACCAAAAGATGCGATAGGACTGAGTATCGCCTCTGAAAAAGTTACAGTTTGCGGTCTGTTTTCATCTACGCCGCGTGTTTGAATAAAGTTCATATTGTTTTCTCTATTTTTTATTTTCGAAATTATATCAAAATCTATTTAAATAAACGTATCGGATTGATATGCTTTGTTTTTTGTGTCACTTCAAAGACAAGTTCATCTTTGACTCGTCCAATCGTTGCACCTCTGGCAATTTTTTTACCCTTTTTGATATTTGGTGCTATTTGTGAAAGATTCGCATAAATCGTATGCAGTCCTTTTTTGTGTTCTACAATGACAACATTGTCTAAAACCGCTGTTTTTGCCGCATATATGACTTTCCCGTTAAAGACTGTTTTAACCTTTGCATTAGGTTGTTTTGGTTTGAGAGAAATAGATTCATTAAATATTTTTATACCATATATCGGGTCTGTATATGTTCCGTATTTTTTTGTAATAGTGTAGGAGTTAAGCGGAGCAATTGTTTTTCTGCCTCTATACCTAATTGTTTTAATTGCCTGATAACTGCTTCCGTGCTTTTTAACTTTCGGCAGATTTTTGTTCAGCTGAATCTTCTGTTTTTCAAAGGCAATTTTTCTAGCTCTTTCTTCTTTTGCCCTTTTTATTTCATCTATTTTTATAATATTAAGTCTTGAGAGTGTTTTCTTTAAAGCATTTTGTCTTTTTAAAAGATTTTTTAACTCTTTTTTATAGGATGCTTTTGCCGAGGTCAACTTTTTTAAAGCTTTTTTATTTTCATTTTTTGTTTTAATGAGTTCTTTTCTTTTTTGGTCTATATTTGCAATAGTAACTTCCAATGAGCTTACATGTAAGCTGATTAAATCTATATTTTTTTCATTTTCAAAGAATTTTTTACTTAAAAGTTTTGCTTTTTCTTTTGAAGCTTTCAACATACCTTTTAAAACTTCAAACTCCATAATTGCCTGTTCGTTTTCAGGGTACTCTTCTTCTAAAACTACAGACAAGGAAACCGTCTGTGCAATAACAAAAATGAGTTCTTCTTCAAGTTTTTGCTGCTTTTTCTTTAACTCGGTTTGAGCTTTTTTTAAAGATTTAAGCTGTTTTATATTTTCACGGTGGCTTCCCTCTTTTAAAGAGAGCTCTTTTTCCAATTTTTTCAGATAAATTGTTTTCTTTTCCAACTCGGATTTTTGCTTGATAATAGCTTTTGCCGTTTGTGCCATTTTAGCATTAAGTCTGGAGTAGTTTTTTGTGTATGAATGCAGCTTGGAGCTTGTTTTATTTATTTTTTTATCTATCTCTGTTGCAGCGAACAAAGTAGATATACATGTAAAGAGTAAAACAAATAATACAGTTCTCATCAGACCTCTTCTTTATGCCCTAAAACTATAAAACTCGCAAGTAAAATAGAAACTAGCACAGAAACACCAAGCATAATCAGCGAATCATAAATTGTGTCAAATACTACTACCGATATACCTATATTTGCAAATTGTTCACTCACCCAAGAACTCGATGCAAAATATGAAAAAATCACAAAAGAGATACCAAATGCTATAAGTGCATCAACGATGGAAAGTCTGAACAGTACTGCCGAACGCAGCCAAGTAGGCGCCCCGAAAAGCCCCATAATATTCATCCTCTCATTATGTTTAAACTGCCATATTCTTAACTCTTTAAATATCAACAGTATGGTGACAAGTAAAATTGAAACAGCCAAAACAGATATGACATTTTTAAACAACAGCAATAATTTATAGGTTGTATCATGTGTATTTGAAAATGTTTCCACTTTTGTAATATAGGGGTACTTTAAAAGCTGATTTTTGATTTTTTTCAATTCAGAAGGTGTCGGATACTTTTTTAATCTGAATTTATAAAACTTAGGCAGCGTCACTTTTAAGAGTTCTATATTTTTACGGCTTATGCCTGTATTTAATTTTTTGATGACACTATCGGGAGAGAGTGCTTCTATGGCTGCGAGTTGATTTATTTTGTTTAAAAGTTCTTTACTTTGGAGTGTTTTTTGACTCACCACGACAAGTGAATAATTTTTTGCCAAATTCTCTTTATATGCATCAATAGATCTGTCTACTATTGTAAAAATCTGTAATGAAAAAAGTATACTCACAAGAGCAATAACAAGAGAGATATGGTTTTTAAACGACTTCATGAATATCTCCAAATTCTATATGATAATGCTTATACTCAACCTTCATAGCTTCAGGAATATGGTGTGTCACGACTATAACAGTAGTTTTTAACTGCTCATTTGCACCTTCTAAAAGGTTCCATATAAGCTGAGAAGAGTAATCATCAAGATTTCCTGTAGGTTCATCCGCAAGTATCAGAATCGGATTATGCGCCAATGCTCTTGCCATTGCGACACGTTGTTGTTCTCCACCACTGAGTTCTAATGGATATTTTCCCGATTGATGCTTCAGTCGTACATGTTTGAGCAAAGAGTCAACCTGACTTTGTGTTATACTTTTTTCATAGCCGTTTATAATCAAAGGCAGCATGATGTTTTTTTCAATCGTCCACTCTTTTACAAGTTTATAGTCTTGAAAAACAATGCCGAGGTGTTTTCGTAAAAAATTAAGCTTTGAATTCGCCACACCTCGAAGCTCAACGCCTCCAACTACCAAACTTCCTTCAACAGGTTTAAGCGCACCATAAAGTGACTTTAAAAGTGTAGATTTACCACTTCCGCTCGCTCCGGTGATAAACACAAAACTCCCTGAGTCTATAGAAAAATTTGCTTTGTTTATAATAGTTTCATCTTTGGAATAAGCAAGAGACAAATTCTCTGCGATTATGACTTTATCCATGTAAAACCTTGCCCAGTTCTTTATGAGCTTTTAAATTACTACGTGATTTTAACGGCAAATCAGGGTAATATGAAGTACCCTTTTCATCAATAATTATATATAAATGTTCAGGTCTGTCGAAACTACCCATAGATAAACGCAACATGACGCCATTTTTTATTTTATATACCCTCTCAAAATGTATAAAACCGTCTTCAAATCGAAATGTTTTATTGTGAAGTTCTATCATCTCATCAAAATTCAAACCGGGTTTTGAAAAAGTAAAATCCCCTTCGATTGTCAATGTCTTGGAGAGTTCATCATTTATCATCGTTACATCATAAATGTTTTTCTCCATTTTTTTCCATCTGTCTTCATACTTGGAGCTTATGGCAATATCTTTGTTTTTATTGATTTGCAGTGTAGTTTTGTTAAAAGCTATAAAAGTTTCATACGAGTAAGCATAATAATTTTCACTGTCTGTTCTCAGCTCCAACGTTCCACCGACCTTTAAAACACGGCGTGCTTCTTCGATGAATGAAGTTGAAATAACTCTGCGGTGCGGCTTTTTATCCCATGGTACCGGAAAATGCACATAAATTGCCCCGACAATATTTGAAGGCACAAGTTCCATAAAAAGACGAGCATCATAATCAAGTACAAGCAGATTATCCAGTTTCTGAATAACGCTTTGTTTAAGAACCTGCTCTATTGAGGGACGATGAATCTCTATGCCTATAAATAGAACATCCCGATGAGTTGCCGCCTGATGAAGTAAATGACGTCCTGAACCAAATCCTACTTCAATTCTTACTTCTTTGTCCAGGGGGAATTTATTGGCAAAGTATTCTATTTTTTTTAGTGCCGTTTCTTCTTGAAGATGTATATTTTTTTGAGTCTCAGGCACGTTAGAGTTAAGTACATGTAAACCGGCAGCTTTTGCATAGGCAAGTAATGCACGATGGACATTATGGATAGAAGCCGGACGTGTGAGCTTATCTGTTTTTAACAGGCTTTTATTTTCTTCTTCTTTGACTAAAAGAAAAAAATCTTCACCGTCTACTGTCGTTGAGATGAGTTTTTCATCTTCATGCTTAGCATTGGATGCCATGAAGTTAAAACTCACCTCATCATACACCTGCGGAAATTCAATTTGTTTAAATTCTTCTATATGTAAATGTGGCATTAAATCTCGTTTAAATCTAAATCTTTGGCAGGGGTTACCGTTTCTTGTGTATTACCTGTACCTTCGTCTTGTCCTCGTACTTCCACTTCCTTAACAGGCTCGCTCTTTTCGCCGTCAACTATTTTGCTAGACTCCGCTGTTTTTACTTTCACTTCTGTACTTGGTTTGGAAACAATTCCGTTTTCATCTATGCCGTATACTGTGTATGTATATGTACTGTCCGGGTTTATGTTGTTGTCAACAAAACTAGTTTTAAAGATGTTTTTATACTCTTTTGTCGTCTCTTTGAGCCAGCCTGTTCTGTGTTTTCTAAGTATTTTAAAAGATTTTATTCTCGGGTCTGTTTTCTTCCATGAAAGTTCTACTCCCGAGTCTATAAGTTTAATCCCGGTTATTACAGGAGCATCAGGTTTTGGCAGTGTCATACCCATAATGGTATTTTTATCATGCTCACTTTCAAGCCCGTCTTTATCAACTACACCAACTCTGTAAAAGTACACTTTTCCGTCTTCATCTATATTGTCCGTATAATGATTGTTATATAATTTTGCTATAAGCTCAAAAGAGCTGTCTATATCTTTACCTCTATAAAGATAGTACTGATTAAAGTCTTTTTGTTTTGACGCTGACCACTCGATTTTTATTTTTTTGGGCAAATCTTTTGTCGCACTGATATACTCAACACTTTTAGGCAATGCCTTTGTAACAGATTTTACGATCTCTGAAGGTGTTGAGATGATTCCATCATATGTCTCTACGCGTATTCGGTACAAATACACCGCATTATCTGCCAAATCTACATCAATATACTCAGCATTTAAGCGTCCTTTGAGTGTAGCAATCTTTTCAAATTTTTCATCTTTAAAAGTTTTTCGCTCTATTATGTAAGATTCAACTCTTTTGTTTTCATGTGGTCTCCAAATAATTTTGGCACTTCTTGGAAGTCCGGCAATTGAGTGTATCCACGTAACAGACTGTAAAACAGGCAAAGTGCTTACATCATATGTTTCACTCAGTTTTCCCTGTGTATCTTTTGCTACTACTCTAAAAGCATAACTATATTTTGTATTTGGCTCATCATTTGCGTCAAGATAGTGCGTTTTAAATCGGTTATCAATACTGTCATAATACGCCAACTCATTTGAAGTTTTTTCACCTGGAACTCTTTTATAAACATAAACACCTTTCACTCTTGGATCTTTAATGCTGTTCCATTCAAAGGCTACAGTTTTCATATCACGCATTATTCCGTTTTTTGTCAACGTAACAACCGGTAGTGTAGAGTCTATAACGACTTTTTTCTTAGGTATCGGACTAATACCTTGACAACCACTAAGAATCAGCAGTGACACTGCGCATAATGTACTCAGGCTAAATAACGTCATTAAAAATCTACGGAACAAATTCTTTAGAACCTGTTTCTCGAA
>CAZDEM010000081.1:0-7991 GCA_964504315.1 uncultured Sulfurimonas sp. | reverse complement strand
GTTGTGTCTGATGACCTTAATTTTAAGATTACAGATGCAATGAATTTAAATAAAGAGCCGGTTTTTTCTCCGACAAAAGAGTTCACTTTACGCAGTGATAAAAAAAATCTTGCATTTGTTATAGGCGCTTCTTGGCCTTCAAAAATTTACCCAAAAGAATCTGTTGTAAAAGTTTGCAATGCGCTGCAGGAACAGTGCTACATTATTTGGGGAAACGAAGCTGAAAAAGAGAGCGGAACATGGATTTGTGAGCATTCAAAATATGCAACATTAGCACCAAAACTCACACTGAACGAGCTTGTTTCATTTATATCAAGTATGGATCTGCTCATAGGCAATGATACAGGTCCGACGCATTTGGCATGGGCACAAAATATTCCCTCCATTACGCTGTTAGGTCCCACAACTACGAGAATGATTTATGAAACACCTATAAATATCGGTATAAAATCATCTTCAGAGGTCAATATCTTAAAAATTGATAAAAATGACTTCTCAATTAAAGAAATTCCTGTAGAAAAAATCACACAAAAAGCAAAGGAACTTTTATATAATGGGCTATAATTTTTTACTCATCATCGAAAATATTTTAATGGCGCTCCCACATAGTGCACGCAAAGCATTTTTTACCTTTTTGGCTTTTATAGGCTACAAAACATCAAAAAAATACCGTCGTGTTGTCAAACAAAACCTCAACTATGCTTTTGACAATTCTATGAGCGAAGAAGAGATTGATAAAATTACACGATACAGTTTCAAAAACCTGCTTTATAACTTTTTACATCTAATGGAGATGCGACACCTGAGCAAAGAAGAAATCGGCAACAGAATTACGGTAATCAACAAAGAAGAAGTGGACAGAATCCACAAAGAAGGACGTGCCGTTATTTATGCCACGCCACATTACTGTGCATGGGAGTTAGGAGCTGCAGGACTAGCGTTACATGTAGAAACGATTGCGCCGGTATATAAAAAACTCAAAAACAGAGTTTATGAAAAATGGCTGCTCGATGCAAGAGCAAGATTCGGTAATACGAACCTGGAAAAAACAAATGTTGTCAAACCGCTTATCAGACTCATAAAACAAGGCAAAGCCAGCGGAATTCTCATAGATACAAACATAAATGAGAGAGAAGGCGTCATGGTAGAATTTATGGATAAGCCTCTGCGAATGACCTCAACACCGGCATATCTTGCAAGAAAATTCAACGCTGCCATAGTTCCCGTGCATATACGAACGGACGATGAAGAAAATTATACGATAATTATAGCTGATGAGATAAAAGTCGACAAAACAGACAATGAGAAAGAAGACATTCAAAAAGCGACACAACTCCAGGCCGACTGGCTCACGTCCATTATAAGAAAAGAACCGAAATTTTGGTTCTGGCTGCATCGCAGATGGAAAAACGACAAACCGGAAATTTATAACTGATTTGTCGTTTCGCACTCTTTTGTTCTGGCTTCAAAAAGTTTTAAAATTGCAAGAAAAAATGCTGTTATTGCAGGGCCTAAAATCATACCCCAAAATCCAAAAGTTGCAAGCCCAGCGATAATTGCAAAGAATATAACCATTTCATTTAACTTCGCATCACTTTCTTTAAGCAGTCTCTTATTAATCTCTTTGATTATCAAAGGTTTAATAAATGTATCTGCTATAACAGATATAATAATAATTGAATAAAGTGCTATAAAGATGGCATTGGCGTTATGCCCCACTGAGAGTTCATATATCATAAACGGAAGCCACATTAATATTCCTCCCACAACAGGGAGTAAAGAGGCAAAACCATACATGATACCAAACAGTAAACCATTATAACCCATAAATGAAACAGCTATACCGAACAAAGCCCCTTCAAGCATTGCTGTAGCAATAATAGAGTAAAAAACCACACTCATTACAGCGGAAAGTTCCCGTGCAAGTAAAGTACTGTCTTCCACCGACATCTGCACAACACGTTTTAAAAACTCTACAATAGTAGATCCATTATACAAAGCAAAGAAATAAAAGACAATAACCAAAAAGGCATTTTTAACAAAACCTGCACTGAATGTCCCTACTTTCGCAGCTACATGTAAAGCATTCGCTGTCAAACTGTTAATGTCTACTCCTTTTAAAGAATCAACAAGATAAGGCTTCAAAAAGAGTAAAAATTCCGGTGGATTTGTAATCAAACCGTTTATATAGAGTTCTATATTTTTTAAACTATTGGGTTCTAAATGATTGAGTTTTATCGTCAGTGTTGCCAAAAAATATCCAAGTGGTGCGAAAAAGAGTATTGCAAGCAGTAGACTCGACGTAAATGCCGCAAGCAGACGAGATGAAAACAACTGCTCAAAGTAGTTGTTAATACTTGCCGTAGAAATAGCCAGCAAGGCAGCAATAGTCATGACCATTAAAAACGGTTCATAAAGTAGATACATCCAGTATAAAGAAGTAGCAAAAAGTATGGCTATAAAGTATTGTGATTTCATCTAAAAAAGTGTCCCGTCTTCATTTACACAACGCATATTTAGCACATCATACGTTGCAGGTGTTGCGCGTCTGCCTTTTGCTGTGCGTTCTAAGTAGCCATTTGCAATCAGGTAAGGTTCAAGCACATCTTCTACTGTTCCCTCATCTTCACTCAAAGCTGCAGCTATCGTACTCAGTCCCATAGCCCGCCCTTTAGAACTTGCCAAAAGCGTAAGCAGACGTAAATCCATTTCATCAAAACCGTGCGAATTAATTCCCAGCTCATCCAAGGCATATTGTGTCCGTTTATGATTAATATGCTCTTCATTGGCAACCTCCGCAAAATCTCTTACACGACGTAAAAGACGCAGAGCAATACGAGGAGTTCCACGGCTGCGCTTTGCTATTTCAACGGCCGCTTCATGTATAATTTCACGTTCCAGTTTCTTTGAGGCCTGTAGAATAATTTTTGCCAGTTCATCATGAGTGTAAAAATTCATACGAAAACTCATACCAAATCTGTCTCGAAGCGGATTTGAAAGCATTCCCGCCCTTGTTGTAGCCCCGATAAGTGTAAATCGAGGCAAATCAATTTTCACAGTCTGTGCCGCAGGACCACTGCCAATTATAATGTCAATTCTGTAGTCTTCCATCGAAGAGTATAAAATCTCTTCAACAGCAGGAGAGAGTCTGTGTATTTCGTCTATAAAAAGAATATCACCCTCTTCCAAGTTTGTCAGTATTGCGGCCAAATCACCGCTTTTTTCTATCATCGGTGCTGCCGTTACTTTAATGTTTGCATTCATTTCATTGGCAATAATAAGAGCAAGGGTCGTTTTTCCAAGTCCGGGAGGTCCGTAAAAAAGGACATGATCAAGTGCTTCTTCACGTTTTTTTGATGCCTCTATAAATACAGAAAGGTTTTTTTTAATCTGTTCCTGCCCAATATATTCGCTCCACGCATCAGGGCGCAGTGTGACTTCAGAGCTTTCTTCTTCAAGAGAGAAAGTTTCAATATCTACCACTCTTTCCATTAGTATGTATGTTCCTCTTTTGGGAATTTACGGCTCACAACTTCATCTGCATATTCTTCAAGAGCTTTTTTCACTAAAGTTGCTCCATCAAGATATTTTTTAACAAATTTGGGGGTGAACTCTTCAAAAAGCCCCAGCATATCTGAAAAAACCAAAACTTGTCCGTCAACCTCAGCTCCGGCCCCTATACCGATAACCGGAATAGTAACGCTTTGTGCAATTTCTTGAGCTACATCAGCTTTTGTTCCTTCTATGACCATACAAAATGCACCTGCGTCTTCAACAGCTTTGGCGTCTTTGAGCAGTTGTTCACGTTCATCTGCTGTTTTGCCTTTGACTTTGTAACCGCCCTCACTTCTCACAGACTGCGGTAAAAGTCCAATATGTCCACATACTGCGATGCCATTATCCGTCAGATGTTTTATTACTTCTTGTTTTTCTTCCCCACCCTCTATTTTTACACAATCAGCCTGTGTATTTTGAAAAACTTTTATAGCATTCTCTAATGCTGTCTCTTTACATGTATAAGTTCCAAAAGGCATATCACAAATCACAAAACTATTTTGTGCACCCATACAGACTGCATTCGTATGATAAATCATCTGATCAAGCGTCGTACTGATAGTATCACTGCGGCCGGCAAAACTCATATTTAAACTATCGCCTACCAAAATCATATCTGCGCTCGGCTCCAATAGTTTTGCAAAGAGCGCATCATAGGCGGTAATCATCACCAAAGGCTTTACACCCTTACTCTTTTTTATAGTCGATATAGTTAATTTTTTACTCATTTAAAAACTCTTTATTATATTAATAGAGGTATTTTAACCAAAAATTGCTATAATTTGCACTATATAGGAGAATTATTTTATGGGCATAAGAAGTGATTTAGATGAAAACTTTGATTTTGAAATTATCGATGAGTTTTTAAATCACTATTCTATGATGGTTGAGAGCATGGAAGTCATGATTCTTGACCTATCAAAGCCCAACATGTATGAAAGAAGTGTTAATGAGCTTTTTCGTGTATTTCACAACATAAAATCAGCAAGCGGTTATCTTAAAATTATTCCGATGAATAAACTGGCTGCCTTTGTTGAAGATGAGCTTGAGGCATTACGCCAAAAAAAACCGCCCATTAGCGATGAAACAACAAGCTGGTTGTTAAATATCAGCGATATGTTTGCAGCTTGGCATGATGATTTAAGACAAGATAACGAACTCAGTAAAATAAAATACTCCTTATTAAAAATCCCTGACTTGGAAAAATAAATTTGAAAAACTTAGTAGCATATATAACATCCGGATATCCGGAAAAATCTTTTACTGTAGACTTAAGTCTTGCACTCGCACAAAACGGTGTAGACACATTAGAGCTCGGTGTTCCTTTCTCAGACCCTGTTGCTGATGGTCCTCTCATTGAAAAAGCAAATCATAAATCACTTGAACTTGGGTTCAAATTTAAAGATTTATTGGAAATTTCAAAAGAGATTGCCCCTCAAGTAGATACTCTCTGGATGGGTTATTTCAACAGTTTTTATCAGCAAAACATGCAGCGTCTCATTCCTTTGGCAAAAGAACTCGGCGTAAACGGTCTTATTATTCCCGATGTTCCCCATGAAGAGGCATTAACATACAAAGATTTATTTGTCAGTAACGATGTTGCAAACATCTCTTTTGTTGCGCCCACAGACAGCGAGAGCAGAATCCAGACTGTTGTAAGTGATGCACAAAAATTTATCTATATGGTTGCTTACACAGGTATTACGGGTTCAGGAACAGCAGAAGATCTGCAGCCTTTTTTAAGTTCTATCAAAAAATACACCCAAACACCTGTATATGTAGGTTTTGGGGTAAATGAAAAAACAGCAAAAGAGAAAGTAAAAGGAGCTGACGGCGTCATCGTCGGAAGTGCTTTTGTCAATATTTTGCTTAACAATGATTTAAACTATACGCAAAAAATTGCACAATGCAGCGAACTCGCAAAAGTGATTAAAAACGAGATTAATCCTTAATTTCAAAAAGCACAAGAAGTGTTTTTTGAAAAATATTTTCATTGTCATCACTTACCATTAAATATCTATTTTTATCAATACGGGTTAATCCTTCAAAATTATCCAGTTGCCAGCCATCCGCAGAATCTAGTTTGGCTAAAACTTTACTCTTGCACACCCTATTCTCAGTACAATTATTCAAATACACTTTCAGTAAAGTAGTTACTCGTCTGCGCGTCAAATAATTAAAATCACGAAGCAATACCAAAATGGTCTCTTTATCAAAAAACTCTAAACTGACGATACTGCCGCTTGCTATAAATTTAAATCTGTTGTTTCTGGCATAAAGTGTATGGTATTTTTCATTTGTGGTTTTCAGCGGCAATTCCGGTACTGTGATGATTCCATATTTTTCATTATATGCTACAGCTTCAAGTCCCTTATTTTTTCCTGCATAATTATCTCTGTTTTGCAAATCTTGGTGAATGTTCATTTTTTTTATTTTCAAACCATTCTTGCTGTAAAGAACAATCCGATGTTTTCTCTCAAATGATATTAATAGGTTTTCTTTATAGAATGCAAGACCTTCAGCATCTCTTTTTTTCTTTTTCAGCACTTGTCCCTTTTTATTCTTCAAGACAAACGCATTCAAATACTCTAAACTGCGAATTTTATTCTGATTGATATTTATTAAGAACTTATATAAATATCCCTGATCGCTCACAAAATAAACAAATCTATCCTCATATACAAGATCTGAAATTTCATGAAAAGGAATCCCTTCTTTATTATCAAAAAGCAATTCTTTTGCATCAAGTATTTTTATTTTTTGATTGTTTACATGTAATGTGTTGATTGGAGTAAGTTTATACTTTTTTATTTGTGCATTCAGTGGTAAAAAAAATAGAAAAAAAAGTAAAAAGTATTTCAAGCTAAAAGCCTTTATTTTGGTCTCCCTACGTGGACTCGAACCACGAGCTAGGCCTTAGGAGGGCCCTGCTTTATCCAGTTAAGCGATAAGGAGATACAAATATATTTATGCATGAACCAGATAATTCCAGTTCACACATAAATTTTTATAATCTAGAAAGTATAACTTACGCCGGCAAACACACTGTTACCACGAGGACCGTCTATCAAAGAACCTTCATATTCTCCAATAAGTGCCCAATGATTAGAAAGACCATATTCAATACCTGCAGCATAAGCAAATCCGTCATTGGTTCCATTAATGCCAAAACCGGAAATTTTCTCTTTTTCAATTTCCCATCCTGCTTTTGCAAACAAAACAATCTCTTCATTCAAATGATACCCATAAAGCAAATCTATACCATAGCTGTAATAATCAGCACCAGCATGCACATCAGCTTCCCCCGCAACAGACTTTGTTACTGTTGTATGTGTATAGGAAAAATCAAATTCTGTTGCAAAACCATATCCTAAACGGTATCCAAGGTCAATACCGAAACCTTCTCCTGTATCCCCTTTTAATTTCGCCTCAGGCTCTGTATTTGTTGCCTCTTCCGTATAAGTATCACCCAAACTTATCAATCCTTTAGCCACAATATAAAGATTACCCTCTTCATGATGCTTTGCTTCAATATGAGCACGTGAAGCGTCCTGTTCATCACTTACTTCAGCCGCGAATAATGTAGTTGAAAGCAGCAGTGCTCCGCTCAGACATAAAAAATTTTGAATTTTCATCGTTTCTCCTTGTAACTATACATGTATTATAATCTTTTTTTTGTATAAACAAAAGATTAGTACTACTATAATTATAAATCGTAAAATAAAATGTTTTTTTGAAATGTTGTAATGTTAGAAAAATTGCAAGAAGTAATGGTGCGCCCGACACGATTCGAACGTGTGACCGCTGGTACCGCAAACCAGTACTCTATCCAGCTGAGCTACGAGCGCACACCATCTCTATTATTAAGAGGGTGAAATTATAGCACTTATAACTTATATAATTATAAAACAAAGCCTATTCTTCTATTTTTTCCAATATCTCTTCAATTTTTTGGTTTTGTACATACAAATCATGATTTTTTCGTACATAAGCCTGCAATAATATTTTGATGTCATTATTGCCTTCCATATTAAAATCTTCCAGCATCTGTTTTTGTAAAAAACTGGCAAATCTATCTTCTACATCAACATCAAATCTGCGACCTCCGATATGCAGTCCAATTTTTTTACTCATTCTATAATTAACCTAAAATACTTTCTATTTTATTGACTATTTCTTCTATTTCAATATCTTTTTTCGCATTTTCTTCATGAAGTTTTTCAATTTCTTGATTTTTTAATTCACAATCTGCTTTAAGTGTCACAATTTCATTTCTCATCATCTCATTTTCGCCTTTAAGGGCATGATATTCTTGAAGGATATATGAAACTTTTTCACTGAGTTTATTTAAAGTTGTTTGGTTGTCCATTTTTTATTTCCTGATATTAATTAATAAATTTCTTCTTTATAATTCTAGCATAATTAAAGTATATAGG
>CAZDEM010000080.1:6051-8053 GCA_964504315.1 uncultured Sulfurimonas sp. | reverse complement strand
TTCTTATCTGCTGATGCTTTTGGTGTATTGCCACCGGTATCAAAACTTACTCGCGAACAGGCAATGTACTATTTCCTCAGCGGTTATACTGCAAAAGTTGCCGGTACTGAACGTGGTATTACTGAGCCTGTTGCAACTTTTTCTGCATGTTTTGGTGAAGCATTTATGACGCTGCATCCTACGGTATATGCAAAACTTCTCGGTGAAAAAATCGACAAACATAATGTGAATGTTTACCTTGTAAATACAGGATGGACAGGCGGAGAATACGGTGTTGGAAAACGCATGAGTCTAAAAGATACACGTGCATGTATCAATGCTATTTTAGACGGTACGATCAATGAGAGTGAATTTGATACGACTCAAACATTCAGACTACAGGTTCCTAAAACATTAGGAGACATCAACCCTGACCTTTTAAATCCTAGAAATGCCTGGGAAGACAAGGAAGCATTTGATAAAACTCGTGACAAACTTGCAGATATGTTTGTTGAAAACTTTAAAAGATACCAAGATGCTGACAGTGAATTTGACTTCTCTGCAGCTGGTCCAAAGGTCCAAAAGTAAAAAGCTTTTTAGCTTTTTACCCTCTTTAAACTACTTTTTTTTCGTAGCCTTTTCCAAATAAAGCCAAACTGCTCCACCGATTGTTAAAAGCACAACAGGTGCTATCCATTTATTGTCACTGATATAAACCGCGAACTCACTTAAAATTGCACCAAAATAGTAACTACTCAAACCAAATGACAAAGCCCATACAGCAGCTGCAAAAACATTTAATATGGCAAACTTTTTAAAATCATACTTCGTCAGTGCAATAGCGATAGGCACAACAGTTTTTAATCCATAAATAAACTTTTGAATAAAAATAACCCAATCACCATGTTTTTTAATCAAGATATGCGCAAGTGCCAGTTTTCTTCTATGTTTACGCAAACCCTCAACCATCATTGATTTTTGATATCTTGTCAACCAAAAAAGTAAAACATCACCAAGAGCATTACCTAAAAAAGCGATACTGATTGACATGGTCAAATCCATCTTTCCCATAAAGCTCAAAACACTTGCCGCAACAAGTCCAATAAACCCTCCACCCAAAGAGTATAAAAAGAGTCCTATATATCCGTATGTTACTAAATTGCTAAATGTATCTTCCATATTTTATTGTTTCCTATGTTTCCAAATTTTATAATTTTTTTATTTTTGTTATTTCATCACGAAGTCTTGCCGCTTCTTCAAAATTAAGCTCTTTCGCTGCTTGTTTCATCTTTAATGAAAGTTCTTTTACCATAGCTTTTCTTTCACTTGGCGGTATTTTATCTTGTTTTTTATACTTTTGGTAAATATCTCCGTGATCTTCAAGTTTTAAGTTCTCATCTAATGTTCTTTTTGTCGTTTTTGGAGTGATGCCGTGTTTTTTGTTGTAAGCTTCTTGAATTTCTCTTCTTGCATTGGTTTTATCTATAGCTCTTTGCATAGAACCTGTCATTCTATTTGCATATAAAATCACTCTGCCGTTTTCATTTCTTGCTCCACGCCCTATGGTTTGAACAAGTGCTGTCTCACTTCGTAAAAAACCCTCTTTATCAGCATCTAAAATTGCGACTAAAGAGACTTCAGGTAAATCTAAACCTTCACGTAAAAGATTAATCCCAATAAGAACATCAAACTCACCCAAGCGTAGAGAACGAATGATTTGATTGCGCTCGATTGTATCTATATCTGAGTGCATATACTGTACTTTTATACCTAAGTCTGCCAGATACTTTGTCAGTGCTTCTGCCATTTTTTTTGTAAGCACTGTAATTAAAATTCTTTCATCTTTTACGATGGTTTTTTTAATCTCGTCATGAATATCTTCTACCTGGTTGTCTGAGGGTTTTATCTCTATAACAGGGTCAAGAAGTCCTGTCGGTCGTATAATCTGCTCAGCCTTTACAGCTGACATTTCCAGCTCATATTCCGAAGGAGTAGCTGATACAAAAAGATAATGCGGTGCTTT